>DATKWP010000121.1:0-6073 GCA_035529535.1 Anaerolineae bacterium
CCGTGCCAACTGGCTTCCCCGCGCACGACGCGGCCCTGTGCATCTACAAAGACCCACACGTGCTCCAGTTCGTACAGGTGCCCGATGTCCCAGTCCCACCAGATGGCGTACTCGATGGCGAAACTGGCGGGCGGCTGCCCCGGTGGGGCCAGTTCGACCTGACGGCCGCGCTGAAAGGAAGGGGATGGCCCGTCCTGGCGAAAGATGGTATAGCCCGCCGCCAGCGGCAGGAAGGGCTCGCGGGTGTCGAAGCGCAGGATGGGCGAATAGCGCGCGGCCAACGCGCGCGCCTCGTCGTCTTGAGGGGAGTTCCACAGTGCTGATAGGATAGGATCGCTGGATGTGGTCATGGTGCCGGTTGATTATGCTCCTCGTAGGATGGTCATAGTATCGCCAATTCAGCCTTTCCGTCAAGCAGCGCAACCAATCAATGCTTGACAGGATCGGTCATTGGTGGTATACTCTGTCTATGTACATAGATACTCTATGTACCTAGACTCCAGAAGGAGGGACTGGATGGGAGACAAAGCGGATGAGCACATCGCGGATGGGTACATGCGGCTCGACATGCGCAAGGGGAGCACCACCATCTTGATCCTCAGCCTGCTGGCCGAGCGCCCTATGTATGGCTACCAGATCGTCAAGGACCTGGCCACCCGCAGCGGAGGCGTCTTTGAGTTCAAGGAGGGTACGCTCTACCCCGCCCTCCACCGCATGGAGAAGGACGGCCTGCTGACCGGCTACTGGGAGGTCGTGGAGGAGGGGCCGTCGCGCAAATATTACACCATCACCGACCGGGGGCGTGACGTGTTGGCCCGCAAACTGCACGACTGGAAGGATTTTGCCCGCGCGCTACTGCAGGTGTTGGAAGGGGGCCGGGCTGATGCCAGCGCTAGATGATTACCTGGAGCGCGTGGGCCGCGAACTCCAGGCCTCGCCCGAAGAGGCCGCCGAGGTGCTGCGCGAGGTCCGCTCCCACCTGGAACTGGCCATGCGTGACCTGGAGCGGAACGGCGGGGATGGAAGCGCTGGCCTGGCCCAGGCGCTGGCGCGTTTCGGGGCCGCAGAGCAGATCGGGCGGGAACTACGGCAGGTGCACGGCCGCACCGCCTGGCAGGAGACGATCCTGGCCGCGCTTCCGCTGCTCCTGTTCGGCTGGCTGCCCTCCGTCTGGCCGGTGCCCGCCTGGAGCGCGCCCCTGGCCCTGGCGGTCGCCACGCTGGTGGGCTGGCGCGCCCGTTGGCCGCTGTGGTGGTGGGCCTGGCTGGGCTGGCTGCCCCTCGTCATCCCCGGGGCGCCGGGGGATTTGCTATGGAGTGCGATCGCGTATGCCGTGCTGCTGCTGCTGGTCAGCCGCCGCGACTGGCTGGAGGCCACGCTGGCCATCTACCCCCTCCCCACCGCCTGGGCCTTCCAGCGCGTCGTGCTGGCGTCCAACGAGGTAGGAAACGTAGGCTGGAGCGGCACGGCGCTGAGCCTGCTGGGCCTGGGGATGGCGCTGGCGTGGGCGGTGCTGTTGGCCCGCACGTTGCGCACCCCCTACGGGAAGGCCCGCATCGTGAAGGTGCTGGAGGGGCAGGCGATCGTCTTCCTGCTCAATGGCCTGACCGTCGTCGTGGCCCGCCTGTGGCCCACGTACCCTTACCCCTACCCTTTCGCCTGGCGCTACTTTGCGTTCGTCACGCTGCCCTACGCCACGTTCAGCAGCCTGCCGTTCCTGCTGTTGTTCATACTGACCTCGCTGCCGGCGATCCTGGCGCTGGTGCAGCGGGTGAGTACGACAAGGCACACTCGCCGCCGGCCACCCTCACGCCCGGCGTGGGGCGGATGAGTACATCGAGGCTGAATGGAGACTCCGACGTTGACCACCGTGCGCCACGTGTTGTGGTTTCTGATATGGCACCAACCGGCCGAAATCGTGTTCGGTGCAGCCGTGCTGGGCGTCGTTGGCATCGTCGCCGGTGCAGGCGTGTCGGTCCTGGCCCGGCAGCGCCGCGAGGCGCGCACCCTCACCATGGAAGGGTTACCACCGGCGGTAGCCTTCCTGCTGTTCTGCCTGGCCGACTGGGGGTTGCTGTGGGCATTGCCCCACCTGCGGCTCTCCTTCTCTCCTGACGTCACGCCCCCCTTGGTCGTTATGCTCTTCGTGCGCCTGCTCGTGTTCTGGGGACTGCTGGGGGCGGCCCTGCTGGCCCGCTGGCGAGGTCGCCGGCGAGGTACACCGGTGCGAACCCGCTCGGCCGCCATGCTGTTCCTGGCCGCCAACCTGGGGCTCAGCGCCATCCAGGTAGACGCATACGTGGTGGAGCCGCTGTGGGTGGAGACGACGGAGATGACGCTGGCCTCCGGCGACCTGGACCCGGCGGCGCCGCCGGTCCGCGTGGTTCACCTTTCAGACCTGCACATCGAGCGCTCCAGTTATCGAGAAGCGGCGGTGGTCCGCCGGGTCAACGCGCTCCAACCCGACATCATCGTCCTCACCGGCGACTACCTGAACCTCTCGTATCTCTCCGATCCCACGTCGGCGGCCCACTTTCGCCAGTTCGTCGCGCAACTCCAGGCTCCCTACGGCACGTATGCCGTGCGTGGGTCGGTGGAACCGGCGCCGGAGTCTATGGCCTGGCTGGTAGAGGGGACAGGCGTGGTGTGGCTGGAACAGGAGGCGGTGACGGTGGACGTACGCGGGCAGCGGGTGACGCTGGTGGGGGTGGCGTGCAGCCACCGCCAGAACCTGGATGCAAAACGGCTGGCCCAGGCGCTGGACGGCGTCCCGGCCGAGGGGTTCACGCTGCTCCTCTACCACTCGCCTGACCTGGTGGCCGAGGCAGCCGCCTATGGCGTGGACCTGTACCTGGGCGGGCACACCCACGGCGGGCAACTGCGGCTGCCGTTCTACGGCCCGCTCATCACCAACTCGCGCTATGGCCGGCAATACGCCGCTGGCCGGTATCAGGAGCGAGATACCACGATGGTCATCAGCCGGGGACTGGGGTTCGAGGGAGGGGGCTTGCCGCGCGCCCGCTTCCTGTGTCGCCCGGAGATCGTCAGCATCGAACTCACGGGAGAGGAAAATGGGTGAGGGCGGAGCCGGGGGAGCTCCGCCCTCACCAACTGTGTCACGCAGGGACAGTTTTGCTATACGCGGAATTCGCCAAAACGCAAGTTCCACCCACCTTTTGCGGAGGGTTTTGTTCCCAAGGTTCACAGCGCCTCGACGGGCAGCGGGTCGAAGCTGGTCCGTAACTCCTGCGTCTGTCCCGTCTCTGCGGCGCGGTAGCCCGCCTCGATGATGTCAATCACGTGCCGGGCGTGCTCCGCGTTGGCGATCGAGGGCTTGTCCTCTCGCACCCAGTCCACGAGCTGCATCATGTCCTCAAATACGTGGGACTCTGGTCTGTGGGTGTGCTCGCCGGCCACGTGCGGCTCCTGGTCGTCCGGCAACTTGAGCTCTTGCTCGCCGAAGCGCGTGCCGACCACCGCACCCGCGGTGCCATAGATGTTGGGCTGAAAGCCCTGCGTCACCTGGCCGGCCACGGTGCCATAGATGAAGGCGAAGAGCGACTCGCCGAAGTCAAGCAGCAGCAGTGTGTTGTCGTCCACGTCGCAGGTGATCTTGGCGCCGTGGTAGTCCCAACCGGGGATGACCAGGCCGGACAAGGCGGTCACTCGCCTGGCCGGCCCCAGGATGCCGGTGAGGTTGTGCAGGCAATAGACCGTTACGTCGTACTGCGGGCCGCCGCCCGGCTTCTTGAAATACCAGGCCGGGTTGACGTCGGTGAGCACGTCCTGCCCCGTGCGGAACTCTTCCTTCATGTGATAATCGCCCACTCCGGCGGTACCCACTGCTGCCCAGGCTAGCCTGCCCAACGCGCCCTCCAGGACCAGCCTGCGGATGCGCCGGTTGTGCGGGAAGAGCATCATGCCTGGCGAGGCCACCAGGTGAACGGTTCGCTCCGCCGCCCGGGCGATCAGGCGGTTCGCCTCGTCCACCGTGGTCGTCATCGTCTTGTTTAAGTGCACGTGCTTGCCCGCCTCGATCGCCATCATCCCCTGCTCGTAGTGCAGGCCGATGGGGGAGCACAGCGTCACCGCATCCACGCCTGCGTCGGCCAGCAGCTCCTCGTAGGTCTCGTAGGACGCCGCCACGCCGTACTTGAACGCTGCCGCCTCGGCACGACCCGGCACCGGGTCGCAGACCGCCGCCAGGCGCACCCGATCCTGCACATCTGGCAGGCTCAGGTGCATCAGCGCGCCGCGGATGCCGATGGCACCCGCTCCTACCACACCCATACCCAGTGGTGCTCCGGACGTACTCTTCCGCTTCATGCCCTCAAGCCTCCTTATGCGTCCTATAGATATTCCCGCCACGACGTGCGGTGTTCCCAGCCCACGGCCTGGCGGAGTTTCCGGTTCGAAAGGAAAGACGCGTGCCCCTCCACATCTCTGACCAAGGGCAGGAGCACGGGGTTGAACTTGCCGACCAACTCCCGCGATGGTTCCAGCGCCGTCGTATCGTCCGCGTTGCAGAAAAAGACCCCATGCGGCTCGATCTCGCGGGCCTTTTCCATCAGCAGGCGCTGGGCGGAGGCCACGTCCTCGCTGCCCACCCAGGCCCACAGCCACGGATCCCATTCCTGGACCGGCCTGGCGTTTTGCGCGATTTTCCTGCGCCGCTCCACATCGCAGATGCCCGCCGCACGCACCGCGTACGTGCGCAACCCGTAGGCGCTCGTGTAAGATTCGAGCAAGAGCTCACCCACCCGCTTGCTGAACGAATACGAGTCCTCCACCGCCGAGGGATGCTCTTCGTCCACCGGCAGGTAGCGGAACGGGAAGGGGGTGCTGCTGATGCGGTAGCCGTGCCCCAGCGCGCAGTTGCTGCCGGTCATCACAAAGGTCTCGACGCCCTCCGCCAGCGCCGCCTGAAGGAGGTAGTAGGTGCCCATGATGTTCGACTG
Source organism: Anaerolineae bacterium (assembly GCA_035529535.1). Lineage (GTDB taxonomy): Bacteria > Chloroflexota > Anaerolineae > B4-G1 > B4-G1 > DATKWP01. Next base: position 4,959 of record DATKWP010000121.1, read on the forward strand.
CATCGTCGCGTCAAACGGCACACCTCTTTCCTCGGCCGCCTTGCGCTCGTCCGGGTGATCGGTCGGCCAGGGCTGTGCCGCCAGGTGCTGGATGGCATCGGGCGCAGGCCCACGCCCGCCGAGACCTCCCTTGACGGCGCGGACGCAGTCCTCGAATACACGGATGTCCCCCTGCACCCAGGGCCAGTGGCGCAGTTCCGGGGCTGGCGGACGGCGGGAGAAGAGGATCAGATCGTGCCCAGCCTGCTCCAGTTCGGCGACCACATAGGGCCCAAGCCTGCCGCTGCTTCCTGTTACCAAGACTCTCACAGTTTCATCTCCTTAGCCTTGCGAAGGTTCGCAACCTTCGCAAGGCTTGCCTTCCTGGCTGCCAGCATGCCTGTCGCAAACAACAAGAATGCCACCGTGCTGGTGCCGGCCAGGATGCGGTACAGCCCTGGCGGCCCGATGTGATCGAACAACCAGCCGCTGACCAGGGCGCCGGCGACGCTGGCCAGGTTCATCACGGCCGCGAACAGTCCCTGGCTGGTCGCTTTCAACTCGTCGGAGGCCAGTTCGTTCACGTAGGCCACCGTGCCCGTCAGGAACGGGCTGTAGGAGGCGGCCTGCAGCAGGTTGATGCCCAGCACCCAGGACGGGGCAGGCATCACACCGTAGAGCAGCATGCGCAGGGAGTAGCCGAGGAAGGAGGCCGCGATCACGCGCACTGCGCCGAAACGCTTCAGCAGCGACGCGCTGGCCAGCATCAGCGGGATCTCCATCAGCGCCGCGATGGTGGCGGCCAACCCCACCAGCCTCTCCGACCCGCCCATGTCCCTGATCGTCACACCCAGGAAGCCCATGCCGCCCATGGCCACGAGCCACACGAGAAAACTGCTGGCTGCCAGAATCAGCCAGGCCGGCTGCCGGACCATGTGCTGCAACTCAGGGATGCGGGACCCGCCCCGGCGAACGGGCTGGTCACGCAACCTCCAGCAGGCCACCAGAAAGAGCACCATAACGCACGGATAGGCGACGAACATGGCCCGCAGGCCAGTCCGCTCGAAGACGAACCCGCCGATCGCGCTGGTGACGACGAACCCGACGGTGCCCCACAGCCGGTACAGGCCGTAATG
>DATKWP010000122.1:0-2234 GCA_035529535.1 Anaerolineae bacterium
ATGGTGCGGCTGTACATGCCCGGCAGGCTGGGGAAGCAGACGTGCCTGGTGCCGTAGACCAGCCGGTCGTAGATTTCGTCAGAGATGACCAGCAGGTCGTGCTGCTTGGCCACGGCGGCAATCTCGTTCAGCCGCTCACGGGTCATCACCGCGCCGGTGGGGTTATTGGGGTAGCCCACCAGCAGGGCCTTGGTGCGCGGGGTGATGGCTTTCTTGATGGCATCGGCCGTGACTTGAAAATCGGTCTCGACCCGCGTCGGCACCATCACCGGCGTGCCTCCGGCGAAGATGACCTCCGGCGCGTAGGCAACGAAACAGGGTTCAGGGATGATGACCTCGTCGCCGGGATCGAGGGTGGCGGCGAAGGCCAGGTAGAGCGCCTCCGACACGCCGACGGTGACCAGGATTTCGCTGGCGGGATTGTAGGTCTGGCCGTACGTCCTGTCCAGGTGTTCGGCGATGGCGCGGCGGAGTTCGATGAGGCCGGAGTTGGAGGTGTAGTGGGATTTGCCCTGCTTGAGCGCCTCGATGCCGGCCTGCACGATAGGCTCGGGGGTGTCAAAGTCGGGCTCTCCAATCCCCAGGCTGATCACGTCCTCCATGGTCGCCGCGATGTCGAAGAAGCGGCGGATGCCCGAAGGCGGCACGTTAGCGATACGTTCAGAGATAAAGTTGCGGACGCGGTGCATTGGGACCTCCTTGAAGTGATGCGTGAAACGTGAAGCGTGATGCGTGAAACGTGAGCTGAGCTATTTGTCGAATACGAGTTCGGGGTGTTCGGTCCACAGCAGTTCTGTGATGCCCTTGAATTGACTGTCCACTATCAGTGGGATGAGTACGATGCTCTGGATGTGGCCGTCTTGCTTGGCGATGTGGTAGCGGGTGGGGGCCAGGTCGCCGGTGCGGTAGCGATCGTACATGTGGCGAAGCGTGGCCTGTGACTCGGCATTGTGGCAATCCAGCAGGTCAGTCCCGATCAGGTTCTCGCCTCCCTGGGCAGCATAATGCTCGAGCGCCAGGTCGTTCATGAAGACAATGCGGTACGTCTCGTCCGCAACGGTGACCGCCACCCGCAAGCCACCAAGAAACGTCCCCAGTTTGCTCAGGCCGGTCACTTCTCACTGCCTTTGCGCTGGCGTAAGAGCCACCACGCACCCACGCTCAGCGCAGCGGCCGCCAAACCCAGGCCGGCGGCCGCGATGGCGACGGTCTTGGGTTCCATCCCTGGCAGCACGGCGCCGCGCAGCCCGGCATCGGACCCGTATTCGGTGAACAGGCGGCCCCACTTGGTCTCCAGCGCGGCCTGTACCCGCTGGCGGCCCACGAAGGGATACCAGTAGACGTTGTGGTAAAAGTTGCTGGCAAAGTAGGACCAGGGGACCAGGGGGGTGCGCAGCAGGAGCGGCTCGAACGGATGCAGCCAGCCGTGGTAGATCATCTTCTGCCCCCGGCTGGCGAAGGTGTCTTCCTGGACAAAGTGCCAGTTCTGGGCCAGCGCCCAAGTTTGCTCCTCACCCACGATTTCGATCTGCTTTGGATCCCCCACGCCCAGCCCCATCTCGTGCGCGATGCGGATGAAGGGGATGGAGAGCGGGTCGAAGCCCTGGAGGTAGGCGGACATAGCGTCAATCGCTACCTGGTCGGCGGAAGCCAGGATGACGTCCTTTTCGTGCCAGCGCATGGCGCGCGGGCCGGGGCCGTCGCCGGCGAAGGTGCCGTCCATCACGGCGAATAGTCCCGGGTGGATGTCCTGCTGGATCATCAGCAAGTCCACCAGCGTCTCGTGGATGCGGCTGTGGGTCCAGTGGCGCCTGGTGCCGAGGAGCCCGCCGAAGGCATTCTTCATCGCGCCGGTGATGGTGGTGAAGACGTGAGTCTTGACCGTCGGCAGGTGGATGACGTTGCGCCCGATGAGGATCTCGGGGATGTGCACCCCTTCGGGGTAGATTTGATCCAACACCAGGAAAGGCTGCTTCGGCTCATAGTGTACCCAGTTGACTTGCGGCTCATAGAGGTGGACGTTGCGCAGGCCGTACTTTTCGACGACGTACTTGTGCTTGTTGTTCTGTTCGGCCACGTAGGCGTCCACGACGACGGTGTTGTTTTGGGCGCCGATCAGGTCCCGGTAGCCGGTGGCCTGCAGCGCCTGGATGACGCCCTCCAGTTGCCAGGGGACGGTCGAGCAGGCCGGGTACCAGGTCTGCCAGGAGACGTTGATTTTGAGGATGGTCTCT
>DATKWP010000123.1:0-5925 GCA_035529535.1 Anaerolineae bacterium
GCAAGAAAATGTTGGACGAGCAAGTCCTCGATCCTTTCCGGGTCAGCGATGATTGGTTTGAGATTCTGTTGCCTTCACTGCAACTGGTCCTCACCGACGCAGTACCGCAAGAAGAGCTGGAGCGCGCCAGATTCACCCTGGAAAAGCTGCATTTGCAGGATGACGAGCGGGTCATTCGCCAGCGCCGACAGTGGTATCAGATGTACCAGGATGGCAGGCTCTCACTGGGTGGGCTTGGGGATGTCGCTCCACTGATCGCTCGTGCCGTCCACAAGCAATATGAACCGCTTCTTAGAATCCAATCATAGTGATTGCCGAAAGGAGACCCGTTGGTAGACCTGGAGACGTTGGATGCAGGTCTGGGAGGGGACCGGCCGGCGTGAGTCAGGATTCCTCCGCCAGTGCTTGCAGGGCGTAGGTGACCCGCCGGGGGCGCTCGGTGAGGAGTTCCCTGGCCTCCCACGCCTGCGCCAACTTGCGCAGCCGGGCACGGGAGATCTGGTCGCCGAAGCCCTGGTGCAACTCTGCGACGTCGAATCGGCCCCCCAGTTCGTTCAGCGCGTAGCGTACCAGCCGGCGCTCCAGTGGGCTGAGCGTGGGGAAGGAGGCCGGAGTGCTCATCTGCGGAGAGATGGCGACGGCGTACAGCACGTTAATCCACTGCACGGCCGCCTCAATCAGGTGCCCCATCTGGAAGTAGAGGCGGTTCGACCATTCCGCCACCCCCTTGAGGTCGTGGATGAAGGGAGGCGAGGTGGCGGAGGTGGCGTAGGCGGCGAACGGGAAATTAGCGGCGCTAAAGATCCCTGCGTGAGGGGTACTGGCCTGGGCGCGCAGCACGTCCCAGCGTTCCTCCGTCACCGTGTAGTCCAGGTGGGCGACCACCAGGATGCCACCTGGCAGGCGCCAATACCAGGCCGCGCCGATGCGTCCCTCGTAGCCAGGGGTCTGCTTGCCGATCTCATCGAGGATGTGGTCAGCCAGGCGCAAGGTGTCGAATGAAGGGTAGAACAACGGTGCAGGCACGTTTCCTCAGCGAAGATGCTCCATAAACTCCTCAGGTGTAACCCTGGCCTGGCGCAAGATGCCGCGCAATGTACCGATCGCGAGTTCACGATGCAGCGGCACAACGCAGCCAACTTCTCCCTCTGGTGTCTTCTTCTTCAGCACCATGTGGCTGCCTTGTTGCCTGATCCGCACAAACCCCAACCGCTCTAAGGCTCGTATGGCCTCTTCCCCGGACACACGCTGAAGCTTAGGCATGGACCGCTGCCTCGAAGATAGCCACGATAGGCCGAGACACTTCAGACAGGGGGAACCCCTCCGGGGGAAATTCCTCCAGGTAGAGCTCTGTGGCCTCTTTGAGGTTGGCCACAGCCTCTTCAATAGTGTATCCCTGGCTAACTGTTCCAATCTCGGGACAATCCGCTACGTACAGGTCCCCTTCCCTATGAAGAACGGCGGTGAGGACTTGCATTGCCATATCTACACCTCCCATACCAGAGCACGTGCTCACCTGTAATTATACTGCCAAGGAGTGGCCTGTCAATCGGAGAGCCAATCGGCGGCGGCCTGCGGGAGCAGCGCCACCGATCCCCGGCGTACCGTTGGGTCGGGCAGCGATTCGATGAACAGGGAGCCATAGGTCTTGGTCAGCAGCCGGGTGTCGAAAACGACCACCACGCCCCGGTCGGTGCGGGTGCGGATCAGCCGGCCAAAGCCTTGCAGGAAGCGCAGGATAGCCTCGGGCACGGCGTACTCGAAGAAGGGCTGCTCGAAGGTCTCGGCGCGCGCCGCAAAGATGGGGTCGCTGGGGACGCTGAACGGCAGTTTGGCGATGGCCAGGCAACTCAGCGCCTCCCCAGGTACGTCCACGCCCTCCCAGAAACTGCGCGTGCCCAGCAGGACCCGGCGCTCCCCCCGGCGAAAGTTCTCCAGCAATTGTGCCCGCGAGACTCCCTCTCCCTGGGCCTCGACGGTGATGCCGGACTGGGCCAACGGCGCACGGATGGCCCGCAAGGTGGTCCGCAGTTGGCTATAGGAGGTAAAGAGCGCCAGCGCCCGTCCGCCGGTGGCCCGGAACAGCGCGACCATACTCTGCTCCACCGCCGGCTGGTAGCCTGGTTTCCCGGTCTCGGGGATGTCGTCCACCAGGTAGACCAGCGTCGAGTTCTGGTAGTCGAAGGGGGAACCGACCGCCAGTTCGTCCGCCTCCCAGGCGTTCAGCCGCTCGCGCATAAAGTCGAAGGTGCCACCGGTGCGCAGCGTGGCCGAGGTCAGGATGACCGATTGCTTCTTGCGCAAGAGGTGTTCTTCTACCAGCGGGCCGATGTGCAGGGGGGCCGCGTGCAGGCGCAGGCGATTGCTTTTCGGCTCCGATTCCAGCCAATAGATGAGAGAGGGGGAGGGCTCGGTGATCATGTGGTGAATCTGCTCTCTGACCTCGCCCAACCGCCGTGCCACTCCCAGGACCTGCGCCTGCAAGTCGTCGGCGTCGGGGATCTCGGACGCGCTCGGTCCGTCCGCCAGGTCCTCCAACCCTCCTGCCAGCCGCTCCAGTCCATCCACCACGGCGGCCAGTGGTGCATTGGCGTCGTCCCAGGCAATCTCGACCCCCTGCCAGGCGGGCTGGACGCGCAGGCCCGACGTCACGCGCAGGTGGAAGGAGTATTGCTGAGGCTGGCCCGTTTTCTGTTCCTCTACGAACTCCTCCAGGCGCTCGAAAAAGGTGTTCGCCTGCTGCGTGGCCCGCTCGACTCCCAACCCGATTTTGCCGACGAAGAGTTCGAGCCGGTCCATGATCTCGCCGGGCAAGTGGGCCTTCTGGCAGGTACCGATCACGTCGGCCAGCAGCCCGGTGAGCCGGCCGGTCTGTCCCACCTGCCCGATTTCGTTCAGCATGCGCCGCAGGTGGGCCGGGTCGGTTTCGAAACTGAGCCCGCCGGTGGTGGCGGCCTCCAGGTGGTGGGCCTCGTCCACGATGAGGTACCTGTACTCGGGCAGGACGCGGTTCTGGACGGCGACGTCCGACAGCAGGAGCGCGTGGTTGACGATGATGAGGTGAGCGGATTCGGCGGCGTGGCGGGCCTGGTAGAAGTAACAGCCTCCTTCCTGGAAGCGCGGGCATCGCTCTGGTGCGCAGCCCTCGTACTCGGCGGAGAGTTGTGCCCATAAGGACCGCTCGACCGGGTTGGGCAGGAAGAGCCCGTCGCCATCGCCATCCGTGGTCTCGGGCAGCCAGATGAGCACCTTCGCCAGCACGCGGGCCTCCTCGGGCGAGTTCGCCCCACGGCGGCGTAGCGCCTGCAGGCGGGCCGGGCAGAGGTAATGGGAACGGCCCTTGAGCACGGCGGCGCGAAACTCCGACGGCAGGACGCGGGCCAGGTCAGGCAGGTCTTTGTGGTACAGTTGTTCTTGCAGGTTGATCGTGTTGGTGGAGATGACCACGCGCTCGCCGTTCTGCAGCCCCCAGTGGACGGCCGGGATCAGGTAGGCCAGCGATTTTCCGACGCCGGTGGGAGCCTCGACCAACAGGTGTTGGTCCTGGTTGAAGGCCTGGGCTACGCTGCGCAACATGGCCACCTGTTGGGGGCGATACTCGTAGCCGGGGAAGTAGCCTTGCTGCGTGAGGGCTGCGAAGGCCCCTCCTTCTTCCAGCAGTGCCGCCAGTTGCTCCACGTCGAGCGGAGTGCGCTGGGCGGCCGGCTGCAAGGGGCGTGCTTTTTCCACGGCGGCGAACAGTGGCCCTGCGGGGGCCGGAGCGGGCCTGGCCTGCCGCTCAGGCGGATGGCGTGCCGCTTCCTCCAGTGCAGCGCGGAAGAAGGTGGCGGCGGGCCACCGGGCTCGCTCGCCGTGGCCGATGATCTCCTTCAGTGTGCGGGGAGGCAGCCCAGCCGCCTGCTGGAAGAGGGAGCGGAACAGGCGATGGGTGGCCCGTGCGTCGTCCAGCGCCCGGTGGGCCTGCTCCAGTTCGATCCCCAGCGCCTTGGCCAGTGCCCCCAGGCTGTACCGTTCGGCGTGCGGCAGGAGTACGCTGGCCAACTCGAACGTGTCGAGCAGGGCGTTTTCGAACGTGTCAGAATGGCGACGCAGGAAACCAAGGTCGAACTCGATGCTGTGGCCTACGATGAGCGACTGGCCGACGAAGCGGGCCAGGCGCGCCAGCACGTCGTGGAGGGCGGGTGCGCCTGCCACGTCTGCGTCACGGATGCCGGTCAGTTCAGTAATCATGATGGGGATCGGGCGGCCGGGGTTCACGAAGGTGGAGAAGGTGTCCAGGACCTCGTCGTCGCGAAATTTGACCGCGCCGACCTCGATGATGGCGTCGTGTTCTGCGTCGAGGCCGGTGGTCTCCAGGTCGAGTGCTACACAGGTTTGGATCACTCGCACGGATGTACTCATCCGCATACTCTCGTTTCTAGGCCGCTGCACGCGGCGCGGGGATTCCATTCAACCATATTGCTGTGCAGGCGGTCGAGGACCGCCTGCAGGGCTTGGGTCCAGGCGGTCAGGCCCTGGCGTTGGTGCAGGACGTGGAGGCCGTGCCCGGTGATGCCGCCGGGGGTGGCCAGTGTGCCCAAGATGGCCGCCAGGTCCTGGTCTGGCCGGGCCAGGGCTACTTCAGCCGCCCCTCGAACAGTCTCCAGGACCAGGCTGCGGGCCGTCTGCGGCGGTACGCCAGCGCCGGTTGTCCAGGCGACCGTCTCGTCCAGCAGCGCAACCACCCACCCGTAAAAGGCGGAGATCGCACTGGCTGAGATGAAACTCGACTCGTCGGGCAGGGCGTGAACGTGCCCCAAAAGGTGGAACAGCGCGCGGGCCTGAGGGTGGTCGGGATAGAGGAGGGTCGGGCTCCGGTTGATGGCGGCGCAGGATATGGGCATGGCGCGCACCGCTGTCGCTGGCGCGACCCTGGGCTGCAGGACCCCGAGCGGCAGGCTGGCTGCTACGGAGACGACGGTCTGCTCAGGCCGGAACGTGACGCCGGCGATGGCCGCCACGGCGTCGCCGGGGCGGGTGGACAGGATGACCAGGTCAGCCGCGCCTGCGACTGCCTGGTTACTGGCGGCCACCACCGCTCCAAACCGGGCGGCCAGGCTCGCGGCCCGTTCGGCGTTGCGGGGCGAGAGGACGATGTGGATAGGTGCATCCGAGTGCAGGCCGGAGCCTGCCACGATATCGGGGCTGGCCCTGGCGATGTCGCGTGGGCAAGCAGTCACAGACCCCCCACTGACGTGGGGGGCTTGCGGGGAGTCTGTGATGTCGCGTGGGCAAGCGGTCACAGACCCCCCACTGGTGTGGGGGGCTTGCGGGGAACCTGCTCGCCGCAGGCCCTCGACCAGGTAGGTGGCCAGGTGGCCCACGCCGATGATGCCAACGGGGTTGGTGAGGCCAACCGGGTTGGCGACCTGTTCAATCATGATGGACGCTCCTGAGCCATTTCAAGCAGTCTCTTCAGCATGTCCTCGACCCGCTGGCAGACGACTGCTCCTAGCGCCTCCAACTCGCCGGTCACGTCCACCGGCATGCTCGAAGGGCTGTCGTCCGGCACCTGGTTGAGTTTCCCACCGATAAAGATCGGCAGGTCCGGCCCCGTACGGGCCATCTCCTGGCGCAGGGCCTGGAGATAGTCGAGGGCCACGCCGTTGTAGGTGCTGACGGCGATCAAGTCGGCCCCGGCGGCCCTGGCTCGCTCAGCGACGGCATCCGGGTCGGCGCTGACGCCCGCGTCCACCACGTGGACGCCCAGCCGCCTGAGCACGGCCTCGAGCAGGATCTTGGCGTATTCGTGCACGTCGGTGCAGGTCACGCAGGCGGTGAAGCCGGCCCGGCGTAGCGTTTCCTGGTCGGGTTGGCTCAGGGAGGAGGCAATCCCTGCCCCCTGGGCCTCCAGCGTGGCCACGGTGGTCGCGCGGACGACGGGTA
>DATKWP010000124.1:0-3458 GCA_035529535.1 Anaerolineae bacterium
GGACGTGTTCCCCTATACCGATGAGGAGGGGTACACCCCTGCCTTCCAGAGTGCCTGTGCAGCGCTGGAGTTGGCCGAATGCATGGTCGGCGTGGAGGCTTTGCGCATGCGGCTGCTGGAGGTGGGGGTGTTGGAGCGGTACGGCCCAGGCTGCCGCCTCGTTCCGGCCGAGGAGGTGCTGGCCGAACTGCGGCTACGCAAGGACGAGAGTGAGCTGGAGTCCATGCGGCAGGCCATCGCCATCGCCGAGGCTGCCTTGCATTCCACTGTGCGCCAGGTCAGGGTGGGGATGACCGAGCGGGAACTCGCCGCGCTGTTGACGATCGAGATGTTCAAGTCCGGTGCGGAGGAAATCCCCTTCCCGCCCATCGTCGTGGCCGGCCCCAACGCGGCCTCCCCGCACGCCACTCCCAGCGGGCGGCCTATCGGGCCGGGCGAGACGATCGTCGTGGACTTTGGGGCCATGGTAGGCGGCTACATCTCCGACGTCACCCGCACGTTCGCCATCGGCGCGCTGGACTCTGAACTGGCGCGCGTCTATGAGGTCGTGCGGGCGGCCAACGAGGCCGGACGGGCGGTGGCCGGGCCAGGTGTGCCGGCCGAGGAGGTGGATCGGGCCGCGCGGGCCGTGATCGCAGGGGCCGGGTACGGGAAGTATTTCATCCACCGTACAGGGCATGGGCTGGGGCTGGAAGTGCACGAGCCGCCCTACATCGTCGCCGGGAATCGGCGTCTCCTGGAACCAGGGATGACGTTTACTGTCGAGCCGGGTGTCTACCTGCCTGGGCGGGGTGGGGTGCGCATCGAGGACAACGTACTCGTGACCGCCGACGGCGCGGAGAGCCTGACCACGTTTCCACGCCAGTTCACCTCGCTGTGAATGGTGGGCACTGTGCCGCTCGCTATCGCGCCTGTTGTGGTGTTCCTGACAACGCCCGGGCCTGCGCCTCGGCGTTGTAGGAACTGCGCACGAGTGGGCCGCTTTCGACCCACCGGAACCCCATCTCCAGGCCGCGCTCCCGCAACGTCTCGAACTCTTCCGGCGTGTAATAGCGGGCGATCGGCAGGTGTTGTTTGGTGGGCTGCAAGTATTGGCCGATGGTGAGGACGTCCACCTCTATCTCACGCAGGTCGTGCATAGTTGCGAGTATCTCGTCTGGCGTCTCTCCCAGCCCGACCATCAGCCCGCTCTTGGTGAGCGCTCCCGGCCACAAGCCCTTGGCGTTTCGCAGCACGGCCAGCGACCACTCGTAGCGGCATTGGGGCTGCACGGCCCGGAAAAGGCGCGGCACCGTCTCCACGTTGTGGTTGAGGATGTCCGGCCGCTCGTCCATCACCACCTTCAGCGGTTCGATTTGCCCGCGAAAGTCGGGGATCAGCACCTCGACCGTGCAACCGGGCTGCAGGGCGCGGATGCGGCGGATGATGGCGGCGAAGACCGCAGCGCCGCCGTCCGGCAGGTCGTCCCGGTCCACCGAGGTGATGACGGCGTGTTGCAGGTTCAGCGCTTGCACGGCCTGTGCCACGTGCTCCGGTTCGTCGGGGTCGAGGGGAGCCGGACGGCCGGTCTTGACGTTGCAGAAGCGACAGTTGCGGGTGCAGGTATCGCCGAGGACGAGGAAGGTGGCGGTGCGGTGGCTCCAGCACTCGCCGATGTTGGGGCAGTGGGCCTCTTCGCACACGGTGTGCAGGTGCTGGGTGCGCATCAGCTGCCTGAGCCAGTGGTACGTTTCGCCAGTGGGGGCACGCACCCGCAGCCAGGGAGGGCGACGCATAGGTCTGTCAATTTGTCCTGGTGCTATTTCCACAGGTACTCTCTCTCTTCGCCCGGATTTTTCACCGCCAAGACGCAAAGAACGCTAAGAAGCAGAATTCTCGGCTACAAGCCATTGACCATACGCTTAATGCCATATTTCATCAGCGTGACGTTCCAATTCAACAAGAACCCAAGTCGGCAGTCTCGCAACTTCAGGTAGGTTAACAACTGAGCCTCGTGGATCGGCAGGAGCTGATCCACCGTCTTGTTCTCAATGATAATGCAGTTTTCCACGAGCATATCAATCCTATAACCTGCATCAATCTGCTGTCCATCGTATACGACCGGCAGTACTAGCTCGCATTCTACTCGTAGGCCACGTTTGCGCAACTCGTAAGCAAGACAGGCTTGATAAGCTGATTCAAGTAGTCCTGGGCCGAGAGCGCGATGAACTTTGATGGCAGCATCTACGATTGTCTTGGCAATCTCTTCGATGCCCATCGAAACCCCCTTCGACTACTGAGACCCTGAGCCATTTCTTCCTTTGCGTTCTTTGCATCTTGGCGGTTCAAAGATATCTGGACCCAACGTAAACGTGGAGGGCTTTTATAACTTCACCCATCGAGTCTTCCGGTGCTCGAACGTCGCCAGGCGCGTGAACCCGGCCGCTCCAGCCAGCTCCAGCGCTGCGTCGAAGCACGATCCGATGGCGTCAGGTTGGTGGGCGTCGGAGCCGAAGGTGAGGATCTCACCGCCCAGTTCGCGGTACCAGCGCAATACCTGGAGCGACGGGCAGGGCTCTGGCTGTCCCATGCGCAAGGGGGAGGTGTTGAGCTCGAACCCTTTGCCCCGTTCGACGAGGGAGCGCAGCGCCGCCCGGATCATGTCGGCGTACGGTTCTGGCCCATCGTAGGCTAGTCCAAACTTGCGGGCGTCGCGCTTGACCAGGTCCAGGTGGCCCAGCACGTCAAAATCCCCTTCCGCGGCCAGGCGCACGACCTGCCGGAAGTAGGCCGCGTAGGCCTGGCGCAGTGGCTGCTCAAAGTAGGGCTCTTTCCACGCGACCTGCATCCCGTCGGCATAGTGGGCCGAGCCCAGCACGAAGTCGAACTCGCCCGCTGCCAGCACGGCCCTCGCCTGTGCGGCGAAGAGGTGCGGCTCGCCTACCTCCAGCCCGGCCCGAATGGTCAACCGGTCCCCGTAATGGGCGCGGCAGCGCTCGATCTCGGCCAGGTAGGCGGCAGGCTGAAGAAAGCCGACCGGGTCGGCGGGGCCAAAGTCTACGTGGTCGGTGAGGGCGATCTCCCGTAAACCGTGGGCTACGGCTGCCTCACAGGCTGCTACTATCGCGTTTCTGCCGTCGAACGAAAAGGAGGTGTGGATGTGGTAGTCGGGTGGGTGTGCCATGGACGGGTCAAATGTGGATCGCCTTCCCGAAAACTCCGTGCGCCGCCTCCATCAGCGCCTCGCTCAGCGTGGGGTGGGCGTGCACGGTGCGCGCGATCTCCTCGGGCGTCAGTTCCCAGTGGCGGGCCAACACCAGCTCGGGCAGCAACTCGGTCACCTCGGGGCCGACGAGGTGGGCGCCCAGGATCTCGCCGCTGGCCGCATCGGCTATGATCTTGACGAAGCCCTCGTAATCACCCAGGCCCAGCGCCTTGCCGTTGGCCTGGAAGGGGAAGCGGCCCACCTTGACCTGGTG
>DATKWP010000125.1:0-5042 GCA_035529535.1 Anaerolineae bacterium
GGCAGCGGTATCCTGAACCTGGATGCGCTGGTGCAGTTCCGCTGGCAACTGGCGCTCGGCGATCAGACGCTCACCCCCGAGGAGTTTGGTCACCTGGCGGCGCTCAAATTGCCGCTCGTGCAGGTGCGTGGGGAGTGGGTAGAACTTCAGCCCGAGCAGGTCGAGGCCGCCATCCGCTTCTGGCAGAAGCAGGCCGCCGAGGAGGAAATGACGCTGCGGCAGGCACTCCAGGTAGGCCTGGCCGGGGAAGATGAGGTTGGTGACCTGCCCGTCGTCGGCATCGAAGCGCAAGGGGCGGTACGTGACCTGTTGCGCCGGCTGAGTGGCAGCGAGCCACTGGCAGAACTTGCTCCGCCGCAAGGCCTGACGGGCCAACTGCGCCCCTACCAGGTGCGTGGTTTCTCCTGGCTGGCCTTCCTGCGCCGGTGGGGTCTGGGTGCCTGCCTGGCCGACGACATGGGGCTGGGCAAAACGATCCAGACCATCGCCCTCATCCTGCACGACGTGGATGAGGCGGGTGGTCCGATGCCCGATGGTCCCTCATCGGCACCATCAGCGTACACCCGACAGGAAGGGCGGGCCCAGGGCCCGGTACTGGTGATCTGTCCGACCTCGGTCGTGGGCAACTGGGCGCGGGAGATCGCCCGTTTCGCCCCGTCGCTGCACGTGATGGTCCACCACGGCAGTGACCGGGCCAGTGGCGAGGAGTTCGCTGAACGAGCCGGGCAGGCCCACGTCGTCGTCAGTACCTACGCGCTGGCCCGGCGGGACGAGGAGACGCTGCGAGCGGTGGAGTGGACCGGCATCGTGCTCGACGAGGCACAGAATATCAAGAACCCTGCGGCTCAACAGACCCAGGCGATCCGCCGCCTGGGGGCTGGCTACCGGGCGGCGCTCACCGGTACTCCCGTCGAAAATCGCCTCTCGGAACTGTGGTCCATCATGCAGTTCCTCAACCCCGGCTACCTGGGCTCGCAGGAGTCGTTCCGCACCCATTTCGCGCTGCCCATTGAGCGGTACCAGGATCAGGAGGCAGCGACGCGACTGCGGAAACGGGTCCGGCCTTTCGTCCTGCGCCGCGTCAAGACCGATCCGACCATCATCCAGGACCTGCCGGAGAAACTGGAGAACAAGGTCTACTGCACGCTCACACCGGAGCAGGCGACGCTCTACCAGGCGACAGTGGAGGATGCGATGCGCCAGGTGGAGGAGGCGGAGGAAGGCATCCAGCGCCGGGGGTTGGTCCTCTCGATGCTCCTGCGCTTGAAGCAGATCTGCAACCATCCGGCGCACTTTCTGGGGGATGGCTCTTCGCTTCCAGACCGTTCCGGCAAACTGGCCCGCCTGGGGGAGATGCTGGACGAGATGCTCTCGGTGGAGGAGCGGGCACTGGTCTTTACCCAGTTCGCCGAGATGGGGGCGCTCCTCCAGACCTACCTGCAGGACCTCTTCGGCGGGGAGGTGCTGTTCCTGTACGGCGGTACGCCAGCCGACAAGCGTGACCGCATGATCACGCGCTTTCAGGAGGAGCCCTACGGTCCGGCGATCTTTGTCCTCTCGCTCAAGGCGGGTGGGTTGGGCCTGAACTTGACCCGCGCCAACCACGTCTTTCACTTTGACCGTTGGTGGAACCCGGCCGTAGAGAACCAGGCCACCGACCGTGCCTTCCGCATCGGCCAGACCAAGAACGTGTGGGTACACAAGTTCGTGTGCGCCGGCACGTTGGAGGAGCGGATTGACGAGTTGATCGAGAGCAAGAAGGCGCTGGCGGACAGCATCGTCAGCGCGGGGGAAGGGTGGCTCACGGAATTCAGCACCGACCAGTTGCGGGAACTGGTGATGCTCAGCACGGAGGCAGTAGGAGAGTAGAATGGCCCGGCGCAAGTCTTACGATTATTGGGGCTATTTCCCCAAGTCTACCCCCATCCGGGTCAAGGATGGCATCAAGGCCCGCTCGCAGCGCGGGGAGTTTGGCGAGCATTGGTGGGCCCAACGCTGGATCGCGGTGCTGGAATCCTTCGGATGGGACAATCGCCTGCAGCGCGGCCGCGCGTATGCCCGCCAGGGCCAGGTGCTGGAGATCAGCGTGAACCCCGGACGTGTCACCGCCCGCGTGCAAGGCTCCCGCCGCGCTCCCTACACGGTGCGCATCGAGATGAAGCCGTTGAGCGACGTGCAATGGGAGGGAGCCATTGACGCTATGGCCCAGCAGGCCATCTTCGCTGCCCAACTCCTGGCCGGCGAGATGCCGCTGGAGATCGAAGAAGCGTTCCGGGATGCGGGTGTCTCGCTCTTCCCCACCAGCGACGACATTGCGATGAGTTGCTCCTGCCCGGACTGGGTCGTGCCCTGCAAGCACATCGCCGCCGTCTATTATCTACTGGGGGAGGAATTCGACCGTGACCCGTTCCTCCTGTTCAAACTGCGGGGGCGCACGCGCGAGCGGGTGATCGCAGCACTGCGCACTCGCCGCGCGGCTGAAGCGCCGCCAATCGAAGAAGCCGCTCCGCAGGAAGAGCCGGAACCCCAGGTAGAGCCGCTGGAGACTCATCTTCCCCGGTTCTGGGAGTTGCAGGATAGCCTGGCCGGTTTCCGGGTGACCATCACGCCGCCGCCGGTGAAGACGGCGCTCCTGAAACGACTCGGCCCGGCCTCTTTCTCGCGCCGTCCCGAGGCGTTTGGCGGCGCACTGACGCTGGCCTATGCCTCTGTCACCGACCGGGCGCTGGCGCTGGCTTTCGGGGAGGAGGAACAACTCAGGGGCACGAGCAGCGAATGACGAACCCGCAAATCGGCAAATCTGCAAATCTGCAAATCGCAAACGGCAAGCAGCGAACGGCGGATTCCGAATTGCAGATCGCTACCCGTCGAACACGCAACACGCCTCACGTTTCACGCCTTACGTTTCACGCTTCACGTTTCACGTTTCACGCCTTACGCATTCTGATTCTCAGTATCCTCGTTGGTGCGGGGTGCGATCCTCTCCCCACTCTCGTTCCCACGGCGGTGCCTATCCCGCTGCCGACGGCCACGCCGACGTCCACTACTACGCCAACCGCCACACCGACCTTGACCGCTACCGCTACCTCCACTCCTACACCCACTTCAACACCGACCGCCACGCCGACCTCCAGCCCCACGGCTACGACCGCGCCACCCACTGCTACTCCTGCTCCTGCCTTCACGCCTGGTCCACCCACGGCTACGCCTGGTCCACCGGCCGAGACGCCGGCTTCAGCCCTACCAACGGCGACGCCACCGCCAGCCTCGCCCTCCTTCGTCCCTGTTCCTCCACCCGGACGCGCCTTCGCCACGCTGGACGACTTGTGGGTTGGAGCGGCCGAGTGGGTGCTGGAGGTGTACGACGTGGGCTTGCCCGTGGGAGAATCGGACACCGTCTACCGGGGCGGCGCCGAGTTCTGGTCGTACCTGCACGCCAGCCATCCGTCGGCCGGGGTGGTGGACGCCTGTGGCGACCCGGCTCCCTTTCCCGGCTGCGTCACGCTGTGGAAGAGCTACGACGGCGGGCTCCACTTTGCACTCGAAAACCCGGTCTGCCTCTTCCCCTGTGCGTCCTGCCCGTGCCAACCTGCCCGGGATCACACCCACCAGCAGCAGTACCCGCGCGTGTTCTTCGACACAGGCCGGGCTTACATGGTCTACGAGTGGGGGGCAGGTACCTACCTGCGCACGTCTGCCGACGGCCTGCGCTGGTCGGCCGAGGCTCACGTACCCGGCACCGGGCAATGGAACGCCGATCCGGGGACGTGCGCCGAGGCGGAGTCCATCGGCCAGCACCCCAATATCTACGCGGAAACGGAATTCGGGAACTGCCTGGTCGGAGCGCCGCCGGGCATTTACGTCGAGGGCAATTTGCTGTACGTCTTCGTCGGGTTGGGACGGGACCCGGGCCACATGGGCTGCTACGTGGGCGACAAGCGCGCCGGGGCGGGAGGCTTGCGCACATGTGCGTCCAACCCGCTCTTTGGGGCCGAACTCGGCTACGGCCCACTGGACGCCCTGGGGGCAGCGGCCAATCCGTACTTTGAGTTCCGTACTATCTCTTCGGCCGACGTAGTGCGGGTGGGCGACCGTTACTATGTGGCCTACGAGGGGGTGCGCGGCCCTAGCAACCCCACCGTCGTGGACGACCAGTTCGCGCTTGGGTTTGCGCGCAGCACCGGGCCAGCCATAGACGGGCCGTGGGAGAAATATCCTGGCAACCCGCTGATCATGGACCTGGCCAACAATTGGGGCATCGGCCACGCCGACGTCGTCGTCGTCGGCCCGGCCACCTACCTCTACACGGCCACCTCGCAGACCGCGCGGGGGCGATACGTGCTGGTATTACGGTAGCGAATCGCAAATCACAAACCGCATATCGCAAATCGGACGTTACGCATTACGGGTTACGCATTACGGATTACGTTCCAGGAGGATCCGCATGAATCCATCCATCCACCACATTGCCATCGCCGTCCACGATTTGCAGGCGGCGCTGGCCTTTTACCAGGACGCCCTGGGACTGGAGGTGACCGAGCGGCGGGAGGTGCCCGAGGAGGGGGTCGAGATCGCTTTTCTCCCCGCCGGTGAGGGAGAGATCGAGTTGCTGCAGCCTCTAAACGAGGCTAGCAGCGTGGCCCAATTCCTGGAGAGGCGCGGCGAGGGCCTCCACCACGTCTGCCTGGCGGTGCAGGACGTCGAGGCGGCCATGGAGCGCTTGCGGGCGGCCGGGGCACGACTGCTGAGCGAGGAGCCCCGCGTCAACGTCCACGGTACCCGCTACGTGTTCGTCCATCCCAAGTCCGCGCACGGAGTGCTGCTGGAATTGTACGAAGTGCCCGCATGAAAGCCCGTCCCACGCACCCTTTCCTCGTGGGTTACCGGGCAGGTCTGTGTGCGAGGAACACCCTTGGTTCCCATGCAGTGAGAACCCAAATAGCAAGGGGCAGGACCGCGACAAGTGTGGCGCCCGCGAAAAACAGTCCCCACATCACGGCACCGGTACTGGCTAGCCTCTGTATCCATAGCATCGCCTCTAG
>DATKWP010000126.1:0-10826 GCA_035529535.1 Anaerolineae bacterium
TGGCCGGCTGCCCGTCCACGGGGAACAGCGCGACGATGGGACGTTCGCTGAGATGGAACGAAAGCCCGGTAAGGTAAAACAGGTTGGGGCCAGGCACCAGGGCCACCACGTCGAGCCCGTGGGCGCTGGCTCGTTCGGTCAGCCGAGAGAGACGATCGTTGTCCACGGTATACCTCCTGTCGCGTCAAACGTGAAACGTCAAGCGCGAAACGTGAAACGTGAAATGTGTTTCGTGTTTCGTGGTACGTTTTGCGTGAGGACGGAACACGCAACACGCATTCCGCATTCCGCATTCCGCATTCCGCATTATTCATGGGCTCCGGCACGTCTGGTAATCGGCGCCGATGATCAGGCGATACTGGACTCCGGCGTTGGGAGCAGGCGCAGAGGAGACGTTCTCGGCCGCAACGTTGAACATCCATTGCAGGTAGGGCACCGCGCTGCCCTTCGCCGTGGACGTGAAATCAACCAGCCGCGTTTGGGCATAATCCGGCCGGTCAGGCTGGCCGATCACCGCGACGAAGCCCTCGCGGAACAAGCGATCGGCGGCCAGTTGATCCCACCCTGCGTTGCCCGTCCCATTCCATACCTCCACCGTCTGCAGCGTCCGCCACAGCCGTCCTTCCGGCACCGGCCCTAACGCCTCGCTGACCACCGGCCCGAGCTTCTCCCAGTTGGGCAGGAACACGGAACCCCCGTTGGGCGTCGTCCAGGGGATGACCTCCTGGTAGCCGATGCTGCGGAAGCGCACGTTCTGCTCGTCGAGCCGGAAGGCGACTCCAGCCAGCGCCACCACGTCGTTAAAGCCCATGTCCGTAACGACCATGCCCCGGAACTGCTCCCACAATTGGGGGATGCTGGGCAAGAGGTCGAGACTGCGCGACTTGCGCCAGATCGCCTGCAGCACCTGCTGCTGGCGCCGCTCGCGGGCAAAGACGCTGGAGGTCAAGCGGGAACGGGCGTACCAGAGCGCCGTCTCTCCGTCCATGTGCTGTACCCCTGGCTCCAACACCTTGATCGGATACTCGCCGTTCTCGTCCGGGTAGGGCCAATGGTCCTCCAGCCGGCAATGCACCGCTACATCAATGCCCTCCAGCACGTCCACGATGCCAATGAGACCGTCAAAGTCGGTGCGCACATAGTGGTCCACCGGGATGCCCAGGTTATAGAGCAGCGTTTGTTGGACCAGCGCGGGTCCGCCGCCCTCGTAGCCGTACAGTTCCCCGTACATGTCGGCGAAGTTGATGCGGCTCATCTGGAGGCCAGGAATGTAGACGTAGAGATCACGGGGAATGGAGAGCACGGTCACCGCCGGCATCAGCGGCTGGATGGAGACGATCTGGACCACGTCGGTGTGCCAATCCCTCCACTCGGGGCGCCGGTCGCTGCCCAGCACGACGATGTTGACCGTACCGGGGGCCATCTCCGCCATCGGCACCGCCGTAGGGATGGGGGTCGTATCGGAAAGGGTTGGCGTCACACCGAGCAACGCCGGCGCCGCGAGCGAGAAGGGGGTCGGCGTGAGCGTAGGAGTGGGAGTTTCGGTCGGAGTGGCCGTGGGAGTGGCGGTTCCGGCCGGAGTGGCCGTGGAACGAGGGGTGAGGGTGGCCGCCGGATCGGGAGTCGGCACCCGTGTAAAGGTCGAGGATGCCGGCTCAGGAACAGCGGTAGGGGAGACCGGAGAGAACGTGGGGGGTGGGATCATAGGAACCAGCGTGGGAAGCACAAGGGGTAAGACCGGATCACCGGTGGCCAGCAACAGGCCCACGATGACTCCAATGATCACCAACGCCAACACCCGCACGGCCCACTTACCACCAGACGTCATTTGGCTTCATTCTAACCCCATCGCGCATATCGCGCAACCTTGACCGCCGGGTTTGACAAGGCGGCCAACATGTGATAGGCTTTACCCATCTCAAGTCGAGGTATACGCATGAGTCAAAGAATCTCTCCCCACACCTGGGTCATCCTGGGTCTGGGCGTCGCACTGGTGGCGGGGTTCGCACTGTTGCTGGCGTTCCTGGGACGTGAGCCGGGTGGGCCTGCTCCGATGATCACTCCGGCCCTCGCCAACCCATCACCAACGGTCGAGCAGGTAGCAGAGCGGGCCACCCCCACGGCGCAGCCGCCCACCCCCAGCCCGTCCACTTCGCCCCTTTCCACACCCGCGGCCGAGACGCTGAACACGTCGCCCATTCCGACCCCCGTCCTGGCCCTGCCTGAGACGGCACCCGATTTCACACTTGAGCAAACTGGCGGCGTCGCGTTCACGTTGTCCGAGCAGTTGGCCCAAGGGCCGGTGGTCCTGGTCTTTTTCCGAATAGGTGGCTGAAGGCCCGATCCGCGACTCGTGGAGTTGCAGAACCAGTACGAAACGTTTCGGCAGTCTGGAGCAGAGATCGTCTCGCTGGCTGTAGCATCGCTGGAATCGGTGGAAGGATGGTGCCAGCGTGCGGGGATCCGCTATCCTGTGCTGGCCGACCCTGAACATCGCGTGGCGGAGGCCTACGGGGTGTACAATCTGCTGGGCGACGGCCTGGCGGCACCGGCCGTGTTCGTCGTAGGCACAGACGGGCGCATCGTGTGGAGCCAGGTCAGCCTGGAGCCCGGCGATCAGCCAGGTGCGCAGACAATCCTGGAACATCTGCCGCAGTGAGAAAGAAACCAGGTTTTTTGATAAGCGAAGCGACAACCGGTTTCTCCTGGTTTCTCGTATCCTTCTGCCCCGCTGCGTGTTGTAGCATAGGGAGCGAAAGAAGGGAATGGACCCGGCAGTCGTAGCCGTCATCGGGCTGTGTGGTTTTCTGGTGCTGTGGTACGGCGGAGCGCATCTGTTCAACCGCCGCCGTGGGCAGCGCCTTTTTCGCTGGCTGGAGGCGGGATTGGACGTGCTGGGCAGCGAGCGGGAGGCGGGCTGGCTCGGTTCAGCCGCCTCCGGCGCTCGTATCAACGTCGTCCACGCCTCTTCTCCTTTCCGGCGCATGGAGATCACACTCTTACTGGAGAACCGGGAGATCCCTCCCGCGTGGCTTGTTGGCCGCTTGCGCGGCCAACGAGACTGGCTTATAATGAAAGCGACGCTACGCTCGCCCCGGCGGGGCGAGGTGGAGGTCGTGCCCAATCAAGGCCCGGCAGCGCGGGGTCTGCATAGAGAGCAGGATGACCCCTGGACGTGGCAGGCAGGACAGGAGGGACTGGCGGTCGCATATCGCGGGGCGGGCGCACAGTCCCAGGTGGAGCAATTGGAGCCCTGGCTCAAGACGTACGCTGCGCACCTGTACCGCTTCTCCTGGCGCAAGACCGACCCGCACGTCCAACTGCAGATGAAAGTGGCGGGGCTCTCTGCCGAGTCCAGTGAAAGATTCCTGCAAGACCTCCAGAGTGCAGTAGGAGGAGGCACGCACGTTAATAAATGATCTCGTCTCACGCCGGTAGTGACCGCTGGCCGTCGGGCCAACGGGATCCCAGCATCGCACAATGGGTGGTATTCGGGGGCGAAAGGAGGTGCCACGAGGATCAGAAAGTCGCGCAAGACCTACACACAGGTGTCTTAACCGTGCTTCTTGATCAGTCGCTTTTGACAAAAGGAGGGTAGAGCGATGAATTCGATTATCGTATTGATCCTGGGAGCCCTGGGCATCGGCGTGGGTTACTTTGTGTATGCACGCCGCATTGACCGTAGCGTCGTCCAGCCCGATGCCAAGAAGGCTACTCCGGCCAGGATGTACATGGATGGCGTGGATTTCACGCCAGCCAGTGGAAGCGTGCTGTTCGGTTATCAGTTCAAGTCCATCGCCGCGCTGGGCCCTATCACCGGCCCTATCGTCGCCGTCCAGTGGGGCTGGCTGCCAGCGCTGATCTGGGTCATTCTGGGCACCTTCTTCATCGGCTGGGTGCAGGACTATGGCGCGATGATCATGGGCGTGCGGCGCGAGGGAGACACGATGGGCGCGCTGAGTTACAAACTCATCTCGCCCCGCGCGCGCAACATCCTTATGCTCTTTATCTACTTCTACCTGCTGCTGATCATGGGCGCCTTTGGCAACCAGGTAGGCAAGAGCCTGATGACCAATCCCAAGGTGCCGTTCGGCATGATCGCCGTGGTGCTGATGGGCATCCTGGCGGGCCAGATGACCTACAAGTGGAAGCGGGACATCATCCTCACCACCGTCGTCACCGTCGTGCTGACCTTCGTGGGCATCTGGCTGAGCACGCTGCCAGCCGTGTCCGACTTCTTCTCCCTGATCTATAACTTCCAGAAGGTCGAGGACAAGGTCGTTTCTCCCACCATCTTCCTGGGCAACACACAGGCGCAGGTCATCGGCACACTGCTCGTGATCGTCTTCTGCTACCTGGGCTCGGTGCTGCCCATCTGGGCCTGGGCGCAGCCGATCAACTACGTCTCCTTCTGGATCGTCTCGCTGGGCGTGCTGGGTGGCATCATCGGCCTGCTCATCTGGCGGCCAGGGATGGGTGACTTCCCCGCCTTCACCAAGTTCACCACGGCCAGCGGGCCGCTGTGGCCGATGCTCTTCGTCACCATCGCCTGCGGTGCGATCTCCGGCTGGCATAGCCTGGTCTCCACTTCTGGCACGGCCCGCCAGTTGGAGAAGGAGACCGACGCACTGCCGGTAGGTGGCGGTGCCATGTTCCTGGAAATGCTGTTCGCCGTCGTCGCCTTCCTGACCGCCACGGTCGCCTTCGGCAGTTTCCAGGGCTACCAGGACGCCGGTGGGTGGGGTGCAGCATTGGGGGTCTTCTCCAAGGGGCTGGCCAACTTCCTGGGCCACATCGGCATCCCCAACGAATTCGGCGTGGCCTACGGCTCGGTCTTCCTGACCATCATGGGGCTGACCATCATGCAACTGGTGGTGCGCTTCATGCGCGTCGCCAGCGCCGAATTGCTGGGCGGTGTACTGCCCGTGATGAAGAACGTCCACGTCGGCACCATCGTAGCGCTACTCCTGACGCTGCTGTTCGTCTGGATCATCCCCTGGCTGACCATCTGGGCCGCCTTCGGGGCCGCCAACCAGTTGATGGCCGGCCTGGCCCTGCTGCTGGTCTCGTTGTGGCTGATGGGGGAGGGTAAGAAGAATGCATGGGCACTGTACCCCTCGGGCTTCATGATCATCACCACCCTCGCCGCCCTGCTCTTCCTGGCCTACACCAACTTTGCGAAACTGGCCAACCCCGAGATCAAGGTCCAGGCCGCCATCGCCGCCGTGCTCGTCGGCATCATTGCCCTGGTCCTGGTGGTGGCAGCGGCGTTCCTCATCGTAGATGGCGTGAAAGCGCTCCGCAAGCCACGGGAGCAAAAAGCGGCCAAGCCCGCTTGATCGTACACACTCAAGATGGGAGGGTAGCCCCCGACCCTCCCATCGTTGAAATGGAGCCAGGATCGAATGCCACTCGTTTCTCAACCAGTGCGCCTGGAAGTGCTGGCCCATATACCCACCGACTTCTTCCACTGCTCGCATTGCGAGCGTCTGCTAGACGCAGCAGGTATCGGCACATCGGCGCACCGAGAGATGCAGGCGACGTATCCACCTGAAGTGTTACAGGAGGCCGAGCGCCTGGCCACCTGGTTGCAGGACCTGTCCGCGCGGCATGGAGAGCAGGTGCACATCCGGGTCGTGGACCCCCAATCGCCAGAGGGCTTCTTCAAGTCGCTGCGCTACTGGGTACGCCGGTACCCCACCTTTGTGGTCAACCGCCACATTAAGTACACCGGTTGGGAACCTGGCGTCCTGGACCGCTTATTGGAGGAGCAAGTCGCACGCGGCGCTTCTACCGAGCAGGGATCGGGAGTGAGCGCAACCACGTGGGGCCAGATCGGGGACAAGATCCGGCACGCGGTACACGTGGCGGGCGAAGTCGTCTACGGCATGACGACCTTCGAGTGGGCACGTGGCACGCGGCGCGAGCGAGGGGAAGTGGAGCGGCTGTTCGTGCTGGTCACCTTCGGCGATCTCATCGGCCTCCCCATCCTGCCGCCATACTATACGCTGCGCCTGCTACCCTACGTCGTGCCCGCCATCAACCGCTGGAAGCGGGGCCTCCTGCGCGAGCGCGACTGGACGGACCTGGCAGGGTTGATCGAGGGAGTAGATTGAATGGAACACGCAATACGGAACACGTAATGCGTAATCCGTAATCCGTAGTCTCTATGGAGGTATCATGACTGAAGAAGAAAAGCAAGAGAGTCTTATGAAGAGGCTTGGCCGTTCGGCCAAGGACTTT
This sequence comes from Anaerolineae bacterium, assembly GCA_035529535.1. Lineage (GTDB taxonomy): Bacteria > Chloroflexota > Anaerolineae > B4-G1 > B4-G1 > DATKWP01. The sequence continues at coordinate 6,244 of DATKWP010000126.1, forward strand.
CTCTACGGCATGGCGGGCCACGACATGACGCGCTTTGCGCTCAAGACGCGTGGCAGCATGGAGCATCTGTTCATCCTGATCACCATGGGTGACCTGCTGGGCATCCCCATCCTGCCCCCCTATTACTCGCTGCGCCTCCTCCCGTACGTCGTGCCGCAGATCAGCACGTGGAAACGGCGCATGTTGCGGGAGCGTGACCTGACCGACGCACTGGCATAGCGTCGAAGGAGAATACATTGTCACTAGCACAGGTTTTCAGGGAACATCCAAATCGGCGATACATCGAATTCGGTGGCAAGGGCGGACTGGGCAAGACCACCTTTTCTGCCGCCACCGCCTACTGGCTCGCGAAACGTGGGCACAAGGTGCTGGTCTTCTCCGTAGACCCCCAGGCGTCCCTCTCCGACATCTTCGAGCGGGACATCTTTGGCAAGGGGGCAGTGGAGATCATGCCTGGCCTCTTCGCCCAGGAGATTGACGCCGACCGGCACATCCGGGAGTACCAGGAAGAGATCCGCCAGAAAATCCGCGACATGTATGGCCTGGACGAGATACCAGAGGAGATCGAGAACTACATCCAGGCCGCCGCGGCCGAGCCAGCGATGGAGGAGAGCGCCATCTTCGACGCTGTGGTGGACATCGTCATCGGCGCGGAATACGACTACTACATCTACGACCTGGTGCCCCTGGGCCACGCCCTCTATTACCTGAGCATGGCCAGCGTCTACGACCAATGGATTGACAAGATCACCGCACTGCGCACGCAGATGCAAGAGTACGCCCAGGTGGCGGCCATCCTGGAGCGCAAAGAGGAATCGGAGGAAGACCAGATCCTGGCCGAACTCCAATACATCAAACAACGCATCAACACCGCCTCCGGCATCCTCACCGATCGCGACAAGACCGCCTTTTTCTTCGTCGTGACACCAGAAGAGATGATTATCATTGACACGCTCAAAGCCTCGAAACTGTTCGCCAAGTACCAGGTGCCCATCTGTGGCTACATAGTCAACCGCGTCATCCCGCCGGAACTGGCCCACCAGGACATCCCGGAATACCTGCGGCACCGCATCGAGATGCAGGAGAGATACCTCAAGCAGATAGATAATACTTTCGGCGGTGACGTACTGACGCAAGTGCCGGAATTTGAACGGGACATCACCGGCCTGGACATGATCGGCAAGGTCGCGGACGCGCTGTTCGGAGGTGAAAGATGACTGCCCCACACATACAGAGTTCGACCCGCCAGTTCTTGCTCGAACATCCGCATCTCAAGTACCTGTTCTTCGGCGGCAAAGGGGGCGTGGGCAAGACGGTCATGGCGGGCACGGCGGCGCTGTGGACTGCCGGCCAGGGCAAACGTACGCTGCTGGCCTCGACCAACCCGGTGCACTCTCTCTCCAGCCTGCTCGATCAGGACGTCTCCGGTGCGCCGACCCCCGTGCAAGGAGCGCCGAATTTAGAGGCCTACGAGATTGACACCAAGGACACCATCGCCCGGTCGAAGGTTGAACTAACACAGAAGATCGAATGGTTCCTCAGATACGCCGACATCAAGACCAAGGCCGACGAGTTCGTCGAATCGGCCACCATGAACCCGGCCTTCGAGGAATCCGCCATGTTCGAGAACATGATAGACCTCATGTTCGAGGACAAGTACGACGCCTACGTGTTCGATACCGCACCCACGGCCAACGCCCGCCGCCTGTTGGGCATGTCGAGCGTGTACGGCATGTGGGTGAACAAGATGATGCAGAGCCGCGAGGAAGCCAAATCGCTGCGGGAGCTCCTATCCTACAGCAAGAAAAAGGAAAAGGACCCCCTGATGGATTACCTCCTCGGCCTCCGCGCGCGCATGGAGCAGGCCAAGGGGTTGCTGACCGATGCGGAGAAGACGGCCTTCTTCTTCGTCACTTTGCCCGAGGCGCTGCCCATCGCCGTCGTCAAGCGCTTCATCAACTGGTTCCGGGATTTCGGCATCCCGGTGGGTGGAATCGTGGTCAACCTGGTGATTGCCAAGGAGACGGTGGGCGAGAACGCGCCGGACTTTGTGCTCAACCGCGTCGCCATGCAGGACGCCTACATGGAGGAAATCTGGCGCAGTTTCCCCGACGTGCGTGCCATCGTGCCACTGTTTGAATGCGAGGTGCGCGGCGTCGAAATGCTGCAGCGCACTGCCCAATACCTGTTTGCCTAACTGGACAGTCGGCGGCTCTTTGGTGCAGTCAGTAACAACCATCTGATCTACCAATGTACCAATTTACCACTCTCCACCCCTCCCTACTGATACTCTTAATTGGCCTGCTATACCTCCTCGGGTTTGGCGCACTTTCCTTTATGCGCCGGCAGGGACTATCCACGCGCTTCGCCGTCGAAGGGCTGATCGTCACCGCCGCCGGCGTTGCGCTCACGCTTGTCCCCGTGCCGGTCCACCCTGCATTGTTCCTCATCGTGATCTACGTGATCACGATGCGTGTGCGGCTGCTGGTTGACCTGGGCAACGGATTCACCTCCAGAAGGCAGTACAGCCGGGCGCTGGACCTGTACCAGTTTGCGCTGCGCCTGGGTGCCGACGCCGTCAGCCGCCAGATCGTGCTGATCAACCGCGGGGTGACCCAGTTGCGCATGCAGGAGCCGGAGGTGGCCTATCTCACGTTGGAGGAAGCGCTGGCCAATCAGAAGCTACAGCCAGGTGCCAAATACCTGGCCGCCGGTTACTACAACCTGGGGCTGGCCTGCCGCCGCACGGGGCGCGAGGCGGAGGCGATCCGCCGCTTCAACGAAGCGGTTGATGCGCTCCCCGTCTCCATCTACGCCCACGCGGCCAGGCAAGAACTGAAGAAACGCCAATCTGACAAGGACGACAAGACCTAGAACAAAACCTTGCGAAGGTTACGAACCTTCGCAAGGTTTCGGAGAGGAGGAGTCACGTTGCACGTCATCGAATCTGGCGTCGGAGAACTGATCCAGTACCCCGACCTGGACGCTTTCCGGGAGTGGAACCGGGACAAAAAGTCGCGGGCGCTGGTGGACAAGGTGATGACGGAACAGGAGGCCATCGCCCGCTTCGTCTACGACGGCTGCTACATCGGCACTGAACTCTACGGCACCGTGCGCTGCCCGATGAGCCTGGCGCGAGAGGTAGTGCGCCAGGGCAAGCAGGACCTGCGCGTGGCCGGGCAGGGGGTGGAGGAACTGGACCTGTGGCTGGGGGCCGGGCTGGTCAAGAAACTCGACATCACCTACATCGGCCTGGAAGTCTATGGCACCTCGAGCGCGCTGCGGCGGGCGGTGGAGAGCGGACGGGTCGAATCCGTCGTCGAGTGGTCCAACGGCGGCATCACCTGGCGCTTCAAGGCCACCTCGATGGGGGTGCCCTTCATCCCCGTGCGCTCCATGCTGGGAAGTGATACCTTCCGCTACAGCGCCGCCAAGGCGGTGGAATGCCCGTTCACGGGCAAGACGATCTGCCTGCTGCCGGCGTTGATCCTCGACGTGGGCCTCATCCACGTCCACCGGGCCGACCGGTACGGCAACGCCCAGATCGAGGGCATCAGCGGGTTCGCCTTCGAGATGTCGCGCGCCTGCAAACGGCTCATCGTCAGCGCCGAAGAGATCGTAGACACGGAGGAGATTCGCCGCTACCCGGACCGCACCATCATCCCCTACTACCTGGTAGACGCGGTGGTGCACGCCCCCTTCGGCTCCTACCCGGGCGAAATGGTCTACGTGTACGAGCGGGACGAGGAGCAATTGAAGGAATGGGTGGAGGCGTTCCAGACGGAAGAGGGCACCCGCGCCTACCTGGACAAGTACATTCATAGCCTGGCGAACCACCAGGAGTACCTGGAGTTCATCGGCCGGGAACGGCTGGAAGCAGCCAAGGCCGCCGTGGAGGGACGATGATGGACCAGCCGGAGTACAACGCGACGGAACTGCTGATCTGCATTGCGGCGCGCCAGATGCCGGACGCGGTGACCGCCTTCATCGGCACCGGCATCCCGATGCTGGCGGCCAGCCTGGCCCAGAAAATGCACGCGCCGAACCTGGTCGCCGTCTTCGAGTTCGGCGGTACGGGAGCGCAACTGAAACGGTTGCCGCGGGCAGTGGGAGAGAGCCGCACGTTCTACCGGGCCGTCATCGCCTCGGGCATCTGCGACGTGATGGAGACGGCCGCGCGCGGCTTCATTGACTATGGCTTCCTCGGCGGAGCACAGATTGACGCCTACGGCAACCTGAACTCCACCATCATCGGGCCCCGCCACCACCCGCCCAAGGTGCGCCTGCCAGGCTCTGGCGGGGCCAACGACGTGGGGTCGCTGTGCTGGCGCAACATTATCATCATGCGCCACGACGCACGCCGCTTCGTGCCCAAGCTGGACTTTGTCACGACGCCCGGGTACCTGAGCGGGCCGGGAGCACGAGAGGCGGCAGGCCTTCCGCCGGAAACCGGCCCCTACCGCGTGGTGAGCACGCTGGCCCTGTTGGACTTTGACGAACAGACGAGGCGCATGCGGTTGCTGGCCACCAACCCGGGCGTGACCGTGGAGCAGGTGATCGAGAACACCGGCTTCGAACTGATC
>DATKWP010000127.1:0-3902 GCA_035529535.1 Anaerolineae bacterium
CGCAGCGCCTGCCTGAGCGCCGGGTCCTGGATCGCCACCTGGAGCCGCTCCAATTCCGCGCCCAGGAAGAGTTGACGCCCGGTCTTGTAGCGGCGCACCGCCGTGGCAATGTCCACCACCGCGTCTCCGGCCGCTTCGGCTGCCTCGTCCACCAGCGTCTCGTCGGCTGACGGCCAACGGGCCTCGTGGATCGAGCCAGCCCCCTCGCTCGCCGCAAACAGTGCCCGGTAGATCTCCTCCGTCACGTAGGGCAGGAACGGCGCGAACAGTTTCAGCACCGCCAGGAGGACGGAATGGAGTGCGTAGCGTGCCCCCTCACTGCCCTCCTCGTAGAGCGGCAACTTGCACATCTCCAGGTAGTTGCCGGCCAGGTCATTCCAGAAAAAGCCCTCCACCTCGCTCTTGGCGGCGGCGAAATCGTAATGGTGGAAAAACTCCGTCGCCTGCCGGATCAACCGTTGCGTGCGGGAGAGGATCCACCGGTCAGATAGCGCCAGCGGCGGCGGCGCAGCAGGCGGCTGGTATCCCTCCACGAAACGCTGGCTGAAGCGGGCCACGTTCCACAACTTGGTGACAAGTTTGGCCCCAGCCTGGACCTTCTCCTCGCTGATGACCGAGTCTTTGCCTAGCCCCGTGCTGGCCGCCCAATAGCGGACGGCGTCGGCCGAGTAGCGCTCGATCATCTCCATGGGCGCCACCGGCCCCCCACCCCGGCTCTTGCTGATCTTGCCCGTCCCCTCCGGCGCCAACCCCCAGCCCGAGATGGCAGCCTCCTGCCAGGGCAGCGTGCCGAAGTGGAAATAGGACTTGGCGATGGTGTAGAACGCCCACGTGCGGATGATCTCGTGCGCCTGCGGCCGCAACGACATCGGGAAGACCCGCCCGTACAGCCCGCCGTCGGCCAGCCACCGTCCCACGATCTGCGGCGTGAGGGAAGAGGTGGCCCAGGTATCCATGACGTCCCGCTCCGGCGTAAACGAGGTGCTGCCGCAGCGGCACGACTGCGCCGGCTGCTGGTCCATTGGGTCTACGGGCAACTCTCCCTCTTCCGCCACCATCACTTCTCCACAGTCATCGCAGTACCAGACCGGGAAGGGTACACCAAAGTAGCGTTGCCGGGAGATGCACCAATCCCAATGCAGGTTCTCCACCCACGCCTGGTAGCGGGCCTGCATGTGGGGCGGGTGCCAGACGATCCGCTCCCCCGCGGCGAGCAGGTCGGCCTTGAAGTCGAGCAGCCGCACGAACCACTGCTGGGCCACGATGTACTCGACCGGCGTGTCGCACCGCTCGTGAACCCGCACCGATTGGGTGACGGGCTGCCGGTCCAGGATGAAGCCTCGTTCGTCCAGTGCCTGCGTGATCTGGCGCCGCGCCTCCGGGATGGGCAGCCCGGCAAACTCACCGGCGGCTTCCGTCAGCCGGCCGTCCCGCCCAATGACCACCTCCAGGGGCAGGTGGTGGGTGTGCCACCACTCGACGTCGGCCGTGTCGCCGAAGGTACAGCACATCACCGCGCCGGTACCTTTCGCCGGGTCGGCCCCGCGATCCTCCAGCACCGGCACACTGCGTCCAAAGAGGGGCACGCTCACCCGCTGGCCGGCCAATCCGCGGAAGCGCCCGTCGTCCGGGTGAACGAACACCGCCACGCAGGCGGGCAACAACTCCGGGCGGGTCGTCGCGATTGGCAGCGTCTGCCCGCTTTCCAGCCGGAAGGCCAGCGTGACGAAGGTGCTCTCCCGTTCCAGGTCGTCCAGGTCGGCCTGGGCAATCGCCGTGTGGCACTCTGGGCACCAGATCGTGGGCGCTTCCCGGTGGTAGACGAGGCCTTTCTGATAGAGATCGAGGAACGACCATTGGGACGTGCGTCGCGACAGCACGTCTATGGTGCGGTAGGTGTAGCGCCAATCTATCGAAAGCCCCAGCCGCTGCCAGAGCGCCTGGTAGTTGCCCTCCTCTTCCTCGCTCACCGCCAGGCATTGCTCGATGAAGGCCCTGCGCCCCACCTGGGTCGCCGTGATGCCCAGCCGACGTTCGACCAGCCGCTCGGTGGGCAGGCCGTTGTCGTCGTACCCCATCGGGTAGAAGACGTGGTAGCCGTTCATGCGCCAGAAGCGGGCCATAAAGTCGGTCTGGCTGTAGGAGTAGACGTGCCCCAGGTGCAGGTGGCCGGAGACGGTCGGCGGAGGGGTGTCAATCGAATAGACCGGCCCAGCGGTCGCGGGATCGAAGTGGTAGATGCCCGACTCTTGCCAGAAAGCCTGGAGCCGGGGCTCTACGTCGCTCGGATTGTAGCGCTTGTGGTGCACCATACGCTCACCTCCACCCATGGACGTCTGGAGATTCCAACACTTGTGCAGCGTTCACGGATAGTCATTCGGGTTCTCGGCATCCATGCCCTCAGCCCTGGCCGCACTGCAAAGAGCCTTATCGGCACACACGAATGTGAAGGGCGGGAGGCGATGGCCGCGCAGAATCCGGTCGAGTCGCAGTGCCGTTGCCAGTTGCAGCACGTCGTAAGCACGCAGGGGATGACGCCCGGTCAGTTCCACTGCTAACTCGACGATTGGGTCACTGACCTGAGCGATCGTGTACCGTTGGCGAAAATCTATCCCCAACCTGGCCAGGGTACGCACTCGATGGCGCTGGCTGATTCCCTTCGCACGCCTGCGCCTCTCCACGGCTGCTGCAACCTCGACCGCAGTCAACTGAGAGACAGCGACCGTGTTCTCCCGGTCATCAACCATCTGTTGCACCCACGTACTACCCGTCTCTGCGATGTAGTATTTGACGACGGCACTGCTGTCCAGGTAAAGGCTGCCCATCAGCGCTCACCCCGATCCGCAATGATGTCCTCCGAGAGAGGGCGTTGGCCCTTCCACAACTCGCGGATTTCCTCGACGGTGACGTCAGGTGCCTCCTCGATGTACTTGTCCCACGCTGGCCCCAGCTCCACCAGCATGCCGCTTTCGCGGAGCACGCGCTCGGTGCGCTCACGCTCGGTCTCGTAGGCCACCTGCGTCTCCAGGGATCGCCGCAGCCCCTCGACGACAGTCTGGTTGAGAGAGCGACCCTCGCTCTGCGACTTACGTTGCAGCGCCTGGTGCAAGGCCCTGGGTAGCCTGATTGTCAACTTGACCACTCCCATCTTCTCACCTCCACCAACGGATGTGCCACCATGGTGGCACTTGCATTTTACCCCCGCTTTGCTCCCCCGTCAAGGGACGCCGAGCCAGTTCCCCCACCAGTTCATCGTATACTCCCTAAACAAAAAGCCCCTCTCGTCCAAGGACGAAAGGGGCAACCTTCCGTGGTACCACCCTGGTTCGACGACAGGATCGCAAATCCTGAGAATCCGCGTCCTATCGTCGCACTCTAGCAGCCCTCCAACAAGGGCCCTCGCGCTAACGGGCGAACCCGGAGAGAGCTATCGGAAATCCGTTCATCCGTTGACCCTCTCGACTCCCAGGCGACCTTCGGCGGGGGGCACTGCGAGGGTTCGCAGCCACCGGCCAGGGCCGGCACCCTCTTCTCTTCCCGGAATCGGTTCGCCAGGGCCGATCCCGCCTACTCCTCCTGTTCGCCGTCTTTCTCGGTGTAGTTTGTGAAACATATTATACCACGCGCCCTCACCGCCGTCAACTGCTCCTTTCCGTTCTAACGGTTTTTGAGCCTGCTGGTTACCTGCCTGTGACCCGGCTGCGGTAGGATGTACGTGGAGACTGACGGCTATGCTCGATCGGCGAGTACCCACGTCAGTCACTTGCGCGGGCGGGCCTTTCCCGGTGTGTGTGAACGCATCGGTAGAGGCCCATTATTGTGTTTGGGCGATTGCCTTAGTACTTTTGTACCGACAGATCGGAGGGGCCGTACCGATTGCAATAGACCCCCGTTATACGGTT
>DATKWP010000128.1:0-6333 GCA_035529535.1 Anaerolineae bacterium
CCGGATTTGGGTCTCGGCAGGGGGGATGGTGGACGGCAACTCAAACTCCTTGATCTGGTAGCGCGGCTCCAGCAGGTCCTGCTCCAGCAGAAAGTACAGTTTGGCAAAGCCGGGGTCCTGGCGCTGCAAGGCAAACACGGACTCGTCCACGATCGCCACGCCCAGCACCGTCTGCGCCCCTGCTCCCTGGCCGCCTGCCTCGCTCGTCTGGAAGTTGATGGTCGCATTCTCGCCCGGCAGGTAGGTGTCCTGGTCGGCGGTCACGGAGATGGCCAGGTCGTTGGGCGCATCCACCACCACGACGCGGGTATCGCGCACGATGGTGCCCTCCAACAGCACCTTGTAGGCGTGCAGTTCCAGCGTGCCGTACAGGTCGGGACTCACGTCCACGGCAAACTCGGCTTTGCCATCCTGCACGCGCGCCGAGCGGGTGGAGAGCGTCTGCCCACCCTTGACGAGGTCCAGGTAGACGTCACCATAATCTACCTGCGTGAAAGCGACCAGGTTCATCGTCTCGCCGACGACGTAGGCGGCGCGGTCGGCGCGCAGGAGGACGCTATCAGCCCCGGTCTCAGCCTCAAACGACACCTGCCGGTCCGCGGTGAGGCCGGTTTCGTCGCGGGCCAGGATGGAGAGCGTGTGCACACTACCGGCTTGTGGCGTGAAGGTGAACTCGGCCAGGCCGAATTCGCCGGTGACCAGTTCGGTCTGCGGCCCGCTGTCCACGCTGACCTGCAGACGGGCCGGCGCAGGGCGGCCATCGGGGTAGGAGGTGAGGATGTAGACGATGTTCTCGACGCCGGGCTTGAGCGTGCCGCTCTCGGCGACTGCTTCGATGACCAGCGGCGGAGACGCGACCGGCAGTACCGAACTCGTCTGCTCGGCGTGCTCGGTCTGATCCACGACGGTCACCTCCAGGGCGAACTGGGCCTGTCCGGTCTCCAGCCCCGTTCCGGCAAAGTAGGTGGGCAGGTCGAAGGTGAACTCGTAGGTACCGTTCTCGTCGGTCTGGCCTTGCAGGTCCACCACGAGCGTGCGTTCCACGTCCCACAGGCTGCCGACCAGGTGCACCTGCCCCTCGGCCACGGGCTTGCCGAAGAAATAATCGGCCTGCACCGTTCCGGCCACCCGCTGGCCGGGGGTGTAGAAAGTGCGGTCGGTCGAAATGCTCACGGCAAACTTGGGCAGCACGTAGGGGCGCACTTCGACCGTCTTTTCGGAACGGGTGTCGCCGATGGCGACGCTGAGTTTATAGTCCCCCTGGTTGACCAGGTCGGCCAGCGTGAAATCGGCGGAGGCCACGCCAAAGTCGGAGGCGGTGACACTCTGGCGGAAGACCTTGTTGCCCTTGGAGTCTTCCACCAGAAAGTTCACCGTCGCGCCACGGGCGGGGGTCAGGTCGAAGGTGCTGAGGGCCAGCGCGCGCATGTGGATCGTCTGGCCGGGCTGGTAGAGGGGCTTGTCACTGGTGAGGAGCAACCGGTAGTCGCGCTGGATGGTCACGGGCTGTTCTACCCGGTCGTGTCCCACCGCCGACTCCGTCTCCACGACGAGTTGCGCCTCGGCCGGCACGTCGGCTGGCACGTGGAAGAGCACCGGCAGGCTGCCGGTCTCGTCGGTCTGCCCCTCGAAGAGGGGGATGGCCTTGCCGCCGGCCGGTTTCAGGCTCACCTTCACCTGCGCGCCCGCGATGGGGCGGCCAGCGCCAAAGTCCTGCACGACCACGCGCACCGAAGCGTCGCTGTCGGGCGCGAAGCGGGTCTGGCCCACCACGACCGTTTGCTGCTCGTCCATGCGCTCCGGCAGGGTAGTGACCCAGTGGAGCGACACGAAGCCGGCAACCACGGCCAGAATGATGAGCACGTGGAGCGCAGTGGCAAGCCACCGCTTGCCTGCGCTGGTACGGATGAACGGTTTAGCAGTCGAGGGGTGAGTCTCCATAGCGTTCCTCCTGGAAAGTGAGTTGGTCTATGCCTATAGGACGCCGCACGCCAGGTACAAGTTCCCTGCGAATCTTCCCGAAAGCCCTTTGGCACACCGCCAGCACCCAACATGACACTGACACTTTAGGAAGATCAAGGTCAGATTTGACACATTGGCAAAATGAGGTAAAATATCCTTTATGCCGAAGGGCAAGCGGCGGCTTGCGTTCGGGTATCGGCCCACGTAGCTCAGCCGGTAGAGCACACCCTTGGTAAGGGTGTGGCCATGGGTTCGATCCCCATCGTGGGCTCTATACGATACTATGATATGGATGATAAGGCAAGATGGCTAAAAAAGCAATTCGCACCGTGATCACACTAGCTTGCACGGAATGCAAAGAGCACAACTATACGAGCGAGAAGAACCGGCGCAACGATTCGGGCCGTCTGGAGTTGCAGAAATTCTGCCCGCGTTGTCATAAGCACACGTTGCATCGCGAGACGAAGTAAGGTACTCACAGGCCAGTAGCTCAATTGGCAGAGCAACGGTCTCCAAAACCGTAGGTTGCGGGTTCAATTCCTGCCTGGCCTGCCTGAGGTGAGCTTTAAGACACCGCCGTGCGTGAAGGCGGTGTCTTGAAGTGTAGAGCGATTGCTACAGGAGACACGATCAGTGGCGAAAAAGAAAGACAAGCCGAGGAAGGAAAACGTAGTGGTACGCTACCTGCGCGATACGCGCGGGGAACTGCGTAAGGTGCACTGGCCTACGCGCCAGGAGGCCTGGAGCCTGACGAAGGTCGTGCTGGTGGTGACCGTCTCCATGGCCCTTTTTCTAGGTTTGCTGGACTATCTGTTTGACCGCGAATTGGGAGGGATCATCAGCAGAAGCGCCATCGCCATTGGAGTCGCAGCCGTGGTCGTAGTGGCCGGCGTGGTGGCCGCCGTGATCCTGGGGCGGCAGTCCGCACGGTAGATTGAGCTAGGATAACGGCAATGTTGGTGGACGAAATCAGACCCGAGGCAGAGCCGGTAGCGGACGACGCGGATGGCGCGGATGGGTACATCCGACAGCATCCGGCGGATGGCGTACATCCGGACGCCGGCCCGCTGATGCCTGCCCGCCCAGGGTCCGCCGATGAGCCAGCCGGAGTCATGCAGCCGTTCCCCCCTGACCTGGTGGGGGAGGAGGAAGCGCGACCGGTAGCCGAGGCCGCCCCGGAAGCACGCGACCTTGAGGAGACCGAGGTGCTATCCGGTGTGGCAGGGATCGAGGCTGAAGAGGAGGAGGGCGACGAGGAGGCGGAGGCCAGGGCGGCGGAACCGCAAGACAGCCGCGCCTGGTACGTCGTCCACTGCTACTCGGGGTATGAGAACAAGGTCAAGCACAACCTGGAACAACGCATCGAGACAATGCAGATGCAATCTCAGATCTTCCAGGTGGTGGTCCCGACCGAGGACGAAATCGAGGTGCGCGAGGGCAAGCGGCGGGTCATCGAACGGCGCGTCTTCCCCGGATACATCCTGGTGCAGATGCTCATGAACGACGACTCCTGGTACGTCGTGCGCAACACGCCGGGAGTGACCGGGTTCGTGGGGATGGGGAACACGCCGACCCCCTTGCGCTACGAAGAAGTCCAGGCCATCATGAAGCGCATGGAGGCCGAGGCTCCCAAGATCAAGGTCACGTTCAAGCAAGGCCAGAAAGTGCGCATCGTGGATGGCCCATTCAACGAGTTCATCGGCATGGTAGACGCGATTGACATGGGACGGGCCAAAGTGCGGGTGCTGGTCTCTTTCTTCGGCCGCGAGACGCCGGTGGAACTCGACTTCTTGCAGGTGGAAAAGGCCTGACAACCTGTGTTTGGGATGGAGGACGATGAAGAAGGTTAAAGCAATCGTAAAGTTACAGATCGAGGCCGGGAAAGCCAACCCTGCCCCTCCGGTCGGGCCCGCGCTGGCGCAGCATGGCATCAACCTGATGCAGTTCTGCAAAGAGTACAACGCCCGCACGGCCAACCAGATGGGAAACGTCATCCCGGCTGAGATCACCATCTTTCAGGATGGATCGTTCAAGTTCGACCTCAAGACACCGCCCGCGCCCGATCTGCTGCGCAAGGCGGCCGGGGTGGAGCATGGCTCGGCCGAACCGAACCGAACGAAGGTGGGGAGCATCACCCATGCCCAGTTGGAAGAGATCGCCAAACTGAAGATGAAGGACCTGAACGCCCTGGATTTGGAGGGTGCGATGCGGCAAATCGAGGGCACGGCGCGGAGTATGGGGATCTCGATTGCAGACTAAGCCACCGGCATACGGTGGGCCACCGCCGGACTGTGGTCCGGCAGGAGAGATGATGAAAGGTGGGAGGGCATAGCCCGTTAGAACCACGAAGGAGGAACGATGCCGAAACGGGGCAAGCAGTATCTGGAAGCAACGCAGAAAGTAGAGCACCTGCAGCAGTATTCGCCGCAGGAAGCGATGGCGCTGGTGAAGGAGACCAGTTACACCAAATTTGACGCCACGGTAGACGTACACTTCCGATTGAGCGTAGACCCACGTCACGCCGATCAGCAGGTACGTGGCGTGGTCCTCTTGCCTCATGGCCTGGGCAAGCAAGTGCGGGTATTGGTCTTTGCCTCCGGCGAGGGGGAGAAAATCGCCCAGGAGGCCGGAGCGGATTACGTGGCCTCCGACGACGAGTGGATCAAAAAGATTCAGGACGGCTGGACGGACTTTGACGTGGCCATCGCCGTGCCGGAGATGATGGGCAAGGTGGGCCGCCTGGGGCGAGTGCTGGGGCCACGGGGATTGATGCCCAACCCCAAGACCGGAACGGTGGCGCCGATGGAGGACCTGCCCCGCCTGGTCCAGGAGGCCAAGGTGGGCCGCGTAGAGTTCCGCGTGGACAAGACCGCCAACCTGCACATCCCGATCGGCAAGGCCAGTTTCTCGGCGGAGAGACTGCTCGGCAACTTTGCGGCGATCATGGAAGCGGTCGTCAAGGCCAGGCCTCGCGGGGCCAAGGGGATGTACATCCGCAAGATCACGGTTACGTCCACCATGGGGCCAGGGATCAAGATAGATCCGCTCCAGGCTCAGACGATGGAGGTTGCGCTCTAGACTAGAGTCGTGCGGACAACCGATAGCCGAAGACAGCAGGTGCGCTACAGGCGCCGCGTGGCGGCGCCAGCACGTGGCGCTTAATGGTGGCCTGCCGAGGTAAGAGACAACCATCCTGATGCGCGTCCCTGCGTCACAGAGACGCACATCAGGTAATGCGGGTCCCTGCGTCGGCACGGCGCAGGGACTTTTACTTATAGGGAGGAGGTGAAAGGGATTGGCAATTTCGAGGCAACGGAAGACTGAACTCGTGGCCCAGTACGTGGAGCAACTCAAGCAGAGCCAGGGCATCATCCTGGCCGACTACCGTGGGCTCACCATGAGCAACCTGAATACCATCCGGCGGGCGCTGCATACCGTCAGCGGCAAATTCCAGGTGGTCCAGAACCGCTTGCTGGCGCTGGCCTTGCAGGAAGCCGGGATGTCGCTCCCGGAGGACTGGCTGAGCGGGCCGACGGCAGTCGGTTTCTGCTATGGCGAGGTTCCACCGGTGGCCAAGGCGCTGACGGATGCGGCCAAAAACCTGGAGGGGCTGCGGATCAAGGGCGGGCTGGCGGGCAAGTCGGTGGTTGCGGCGGAGCAGATACGCATCATCGCGGATCTCCCGTCGCGGGAAGTGTTGCTGGCCCAGGTCCTCGGTACGATCAACGCTCCGGCCAGTCGCGTGGCCGGCGTCGTGGCCAGCGGCATCCGGCAGGTCCTCAACGTGTTGCAGGCGTACGTGGACAAACTGCAAGAGGCGGGCGGTGTGCCCGCCCCGCTGGAGCAGGCTGCTGAGCCAGCCCCAGCGTAATGCTCACAGCCCCCACTGAGGGGAAACGCTGAGGGGAAACGCTCGCAGCCCCCGTCTCGGGGGCGTCCCTGACAGGGACCATCACTTTAAGCAACCAAACACGAATTTCAGTAGCTCGAGGAGGAAAAAGGAACAATGGCAGACCTGGAAAAACTTACGGAAGAGATCAGCAAGCTCTCATTGCTGGAAGCGTCGGAACTGGTCACGATGCTGGAGGAGAAGTTGGGCGTGACTGCGGCAGCGCCAATGGCGATGGCCGCCATGCCGGCGGCAGCGGCAGCGGCCGAGCCGGAGGAGGAGCAGACCGAGTTCACCGTCACGCTCAAGGAAATCGGCCCCAAGAAGATCGAAGTCATCAAGGTCGTCCGGCAACTCACGGCGCTGGGGCTGAAGGAATCCAAGGAAATGGTGGACGGGGCACCCAGCACCGTGCTGGAGGCAGTCAGCAAGGAAGCGGCCGAGGACGCCAAGGCCAGACTGGAAGCCGTCAGCGCAGTCGT
>DATKWP010000129.1:0-6002 GCA_035529535.1 Anaerolineae bacterium
ATAGGACAAGGTTAAGGGGGAAGAGATGAAGCACTCAAAATCCTGGGCTCTGGCAATCATACTCTCGTTGGTACTGCTGGCTGGCTGCGTGCCCGGAGCGGCCCGGCCGTCGGCGGAGGCCGTGATGTACCGGCACGACGCACGGCGCACCGGCGTCTACGATACCACGGGGGTACCCACACTGACCGGGCTCAAGTGGAAGTTCCAGACGGGCGATGCGATCTATTCATCGCCGGTGGTGGCCGGTGGCGTAGTCTACGTGGGGAGCGACGATGATTTCTTCTACGCCGTGGATGCGCAGAGCGGCGAGGAGCAGTGGCGGTTTGCGACAGAAGGCGACGTGCGCTCCTCCGCCGCAGTTGCGGACGGCGTGGTCTATTTTGAGGGTTTTGACGGCTATCTCTACGCCGTGGATGCCAGGACCGGCCAGGAAGTGTGGAAGGTGCAGGTGATGCCGCCGATGGAGGAACGCGGGCCGTACGACGACTATGCCTCTTCCCCGGCCGTGGTAGACGGCGTGGTGTACGTCGGGAGCCTGAGCCGCCAGTGCCTGTTCGCACTCGACGCCCGCACCGGCCAGCAGAAATGGGCCTTTGCGCCGGACAGCGTGGAATTTGTGAATGCTCCCCCCGCTATCTCAGGGAACACAATCTACTTTGGAGGCTCTCTGCGGGACAATGTATATGCGCTAGACGTGCGGACCGGCCAGCAAAAGTGGACCTTCACAATCGGGGCGACGGCCAACTATGCCCCGGCCATTGGCGACGACGGGACGGTCTACGTGGCGAGCAAGGACACCTACCTCTACGCCCTGGATGGCCAGACGGGCCAGGAGAAGTGGCGCATCAATTTGGCGGGGACGTCGTGGGTGACGGGCGGCCCGGCGTTGGCCAACGGCATGGTCTACGTCGGGACTTCGGATGGGCATTGTCTGCACGCCGTGGACATGGACAGCGGGCAGGAGGTGTGGAAGTTCAGCACGGGCGGCTGGGTGTGGTCCTCGCCCG
The DNA here is from genome assembly GCA_035529535.1 of Anaerolineae bacterium. GTDB lineage: Bacteria > Chloroflexota > Anaerolineae > B4-G1 > B4-G1 > DATKWP01. The sequence continues at coordinate 1,008 of DATKWP010000129.1, forward strand.
CGTACGTAGATGGCATCCTGTACGTGGGTAGCGGGAGAGGAAAGGTCTACGCCGTGGACGCCCAGACCGGCCAGGAGGTGTGGCAGTACAAAGCCGGCGGCCCGGTCTATTCCTCGCCCGTCGTGGCAGATGGGGTAGTCTACTTTGGCAGCGCGGACGGCTATCTCTATGCGGTGAACTAGACTCAGAAACCGGGTTTCTCCCAAAAACCCGGTTTCTGTCTTCTGTTGACATCCTCCCCATTCGTGTTACAATCGCCACTTGATGGACACACAGACGACTGTGGAGATTGCAGGCTACCGGTTGCCCGTGGTAATCGAACGGGTCAACGGTTCCTATCAGGCCACCAGTCCGGCACTGGATGGCTTCCTGGTCCTGGCCGATACCCTCGACGAGGTGCTGGCGCTGGCTCCTGGCGTGGCCCGTGCGCTACTGGAGGCCATGCTGGCCAAAGGCGTGACACCTCCCCTGCCCATCGAAGAGGTACGCTTCCCCACCCAGATAGAGGTCTTAGTTCCCGCCTGACCCTGCTGCCATCACCGATTGGTGACCGCATGAACTACCGGAAGCTGACGCGCCGACTGCGGCAACTGGGATGCGAGTTTGTGCGCCAGGCTCCCGGTTCCCACGAAGTCTGGTGGAACCCCGCCAATCAAAAGTTCACCGTCATTCCTCACCATGGCGGCCGCGACCTCCCCCCCGGTACGCTACGGGCGATCCTGCGCCAGTTGGACATAGAACCTGACGTGTTCTATGGACGCCGCGAAAACTGAGAATCTCAGAAACCTGGTTTTGGAAAAACCAGGTTTCTGGCGCTCATTCCACCGGGTACAGACGCACCCCTCCAGCATAGTTGAGCATGCACAGGATGGACCGTGGCCGCTGCCCCAGCAAGCACTCCACCGCCGCCACGTAGCGCCGGGCCTGGAGTTCGTACTTCTCCTTCGCCAGCACCCGCTCCAGGTCAGCCTGGTCCTTCACCCGGTCCGTCTTGAACTCGACGATGGTCCAGGCTCCCTCCCGCAGATACAGGACGTCTATGATCCCGCTTTCGACCCGCCCATCCACTTCCAGGCTATAGGGCACCTCGTGCAGCCGCCGCTCTGCCCCGTCCATCTCGCCGTACAGCGGGTGGGCCTGGAAACCCCGCAGCAGCCGGCGGCTCTCGCGGACGGCGTCGGCCAACTCCCGCGGATCGGTGATGCCGTACCCTCGGGCGCGCGCCTCGGCCCAGCGCCGGAAGCCGTCCCCCGGACCGGCCAGGGCCTCACCCTCTCCCTCCCAGGGAGAGGGCAGGGTGAGGGTAAGACTCGACCACTTGGCAGGAACATCGCCGGGAAAGCGCCAGGCCGCCAGCGCCTCGTGCACGACGGAACCGACCACCCAGGCCGGGGCGCTGGGCTGCTTGGCCGCCGGCACCACCCGCCAGACCCGCTGCGGTGGGATGCGCTCCTGCTCCGCCACCCGCGCATCTACCGGCTCCGCCCCGGCAGGCACCGGCTCCAGCAGGGGCGGGGGCAGAACCACCGGCCCCGCCTCTGTCTCCGCCCGGCGAGCGCGGGAGGCCCTTCGGCTTCGCTCAGGGCAGGCCCAGTCGTACCCCGGCTCGTAGAAGGTGCAGGAGACCGCCGTCCCGCCCACCGGCAACTCCAGGCATAGGGAACCCGTGCCCTCTTCGTCATAGTCAATGCTTCGCCCCGCCAGCCCCAGCGGCCCGGCGACCCTCCCCAGCCAGCCGCCCGGCTTGCCGGAGACGCAACCCTGCTTCAGGCTGACGCACCCGCTCACAATCAATTTCTCGCGGGCGCGGGTGGCCGCCACGTACAGCAGCCGGTCCGCTTCGGCCGCCTCCTGGTCGCCGTCGCGCTGCTTGCCCAGCCGGTAGATGGCGGGCAGCGCGTCGTCCTCTCCCTTCAGCGGCAGCAGGACCCCCAGCCCGGGGGTGACCAACACGCCGCTGCCCCCCCGCCCGCCGTAGGTGGCATCGCCAATGACGACTACCGGAAACTCTAATCCCTTGGCGGCGTGGACGCTCATGACCTGCACCGCCCCCTCGGCGGTGGCGCGCGCCTCCCCCTCCCGCGTGCCGCTATCGCGCAGGCCGCTCACGTATTCCAGAAACTCCCCCACCCCCACGATCCCGCTGGCGTGAGCGTCGGCCAGGAGTTTGGCCACGTTGCGCGCGCCGCGCGGCTGCCCGGCCTGGACCAGCGCCGCCCGGTAGCCGGTAGCATCCAGCAGCGCCTTGAGCACGTCGGCCACGGGAGAACGCCCCACCCGGCCGTGCAGGTCGGCGATCAGGCGCACCGCCCGTGCCGCGCGTTGGCCATCCTCACCGTCCAGTCCCGCCCCCGCTCGCTGCAGCACCGCCCACAACGAGCCTCCCTCCTCGCCCCGATCGCGCTCCAGGCACAACCCGTACAGCGCCGCATCCGAGAGGGCGAAGGCGGGCGAGCGCAAGGTACCCGCCAGGGCCAGGTCGTCCGTCGGGTCGGCCAGCGCCTGCAAGGAATTGAGCAGGTCGCGAATCTCGGGGCGGCCGTAGAACCCGCGCCCAGCCACGGTCAGGAAGGGCACCCCGGCCCGCTCCAGTCCGTCCTCGTAGGGGCCGAACGAGGTCGAGGCGCGGCACAGGATGGCCACGTCACCGTAGCCCAGGGGGCGGGCCTGGCCATCCTCCACCAGTTGCACACCTCCCCCCACCAACTGCAGGATGCGCCCCGCCACCGCATCGGCGGCCCGCTCGAGCGCCCCTTCCGCCTTGCTCCCCACCGTCAGGTGCAACTCGACGTAAGGCGGCGCAAAGCCCAGCCCTGGCTCCTCCCGGTGATGGAGCAGCCGGGCGAAAGGCTCTACCCAGGGCCGCTGCACGTCCCCGGTCTCCCCCAGCACCGGCCGCAGCAGGTCGTTGAGACCCTGAACCAGGTCCCGGTGAGCACGGTAGGAAGTGTCCAATGGAAAGGCGGCCCCTTCCCGCCCGATGCGCTCCCGCTCGGCGCGGAACACGGTCACGTCCGCTCCCCGGAAGCGGTAGATGGACTGCTTGGCGTCGCCGACGATGAACAGTTTGCCCGCGCCCCCATTCGGCAGCCTCAGGGCAGGCCCGTTCAGAAGCGCCACCAGGTCGCGCTGGCGGCCGTTGGTGTCCTGGAACTCGTCCACCAGGATGGCGCGCACGTCCCGCTGCCAGCGCGCTCGCACCGCGCCGTCTTCTCGCACCAGGGCCAGCGCACCCTGCTCCAGGTCGTCAAAGTCGAGCGCGTTGCGCTCCCGCTTGAAGCCATCGTAGCGCTGGCAGGCCAGGGCCCAGGTGGCGCGCAGCGCCGGCAGCGCTTCCGCCAGATCCCGGTCCAATTGGCTCAGGCTCAGCCCCAATACCTCGGACTGGGCCTGCCAGAGTGCCCGCAGGGTCCGCAGCGCCTCCTTGACCGCCCCCAACTCGGCCTCGCCCCCCGGCCAGGCCCCCTTCCGCCCGCCACTCAGGTTGATCCCGTCCAGGCGCGCCAGGGACGCCAGCCGGCCGGCCAGGGAACCTGCCGCTCCCTGGATCGCCGCCAGGGCGGCCCGGCGCTGGACCTCCATCCGGTCGTCCGGTTCCGTCGCCGCGTTGCCTTGCAGGATGGCACACGCCTCTGCCCACCCTTGGCCGGCCAGGAGGGAATCGAGTGCTTGTTGCTGCCGCTCGGCGAGCACCTGCTGCCAGTGGGCCAGCAGGTCAGCGGGGAGACCGGCCAGGGTCTCTTGCGCGTCCAGGCGCTGCCGGAGCAGCGCCTCGAGCACCCCCCGCAGGCCGCGCTCGCCCAACAGGGCGAACAACGCCACCGCCTGCTCGTCGTCCGCCGCCCAGGCCAGCGCTTCGTCCACCGCCCGGCCGCGCAGGATGTTGGTCTGCCCTTCGTCCAACACCTCGAAGCGCGGGTCCACGCCCGCCTCGGCCGGGTGAGCGCGCAGGATCTCGGTGCACAGGCTGTGGATGGTACCGATGCGCGCGGCGTCCAGTGCGGTGTAGAGGTCCTGCCAGCGGGCGCGTTCCTCCGGTGGGAGGTCGCTCCGCACCAGGTACCGGCGCACCTCCTCGCGTACCCGGTTGCGCATCTGGCGCGCCGCCTTGCGGGTGAAAGTGATGGCGACGATGGAGCGCAGGGGCAACCCCTCGGCCAGCAGCGACAGGTAGCGGGCGACCAGGGTGAGCGTCTTGCCGGTGCCGGCCCCGGCGGTGACCGCGACGTCGCACCCGCGCGCCAGGATCGCCGGCCGCTGCTCGGGACTGGGGCGCATCTGGGCCACAATGGCGGCCCCGGCCTGGTACAGTTCTGGTGGTACCATCACGCCTCCGGCAGGCTGGAAAGCCTGCCCCACTATCTCCACCTCACGCGCCATCCCCGGCTACCCTCCAAAACCCGGCCTGCGCTGCCAGCAGAAGGCCACCGCCGGGCAATAGGGCGGACAACCCCCGTCGGGGGGACGTGGAACAAAGGTGCCACCACGGGCAGCGCGCACCACCTCCCAGGCGTGCTCCACTGCGACGCGCATCGCCTCCTCCGGCCCGCCGTCGAAGCCGTCCAGCGTGAAACTGCTCACGCTCGCCTGCTGGACGTGCCAGTAGAACCCTTCGACCGGCTCCCCCAGTTCCAGCGCCTGGCGGGCCGCCAGCGCGTAGAGCGGCACCTGCAACTTTTTGCCTTCCGCGACTGCCCGTTTGGTAAAGGCCGCCGGCCCGGCGGTCTTGTAGTCCACGATGCGCAGGCGGCCAGCAGGCGAGCGGTCCACCCGGTCAATCAGCCCGCGCAGGCGAAAATGGTCTTCTCCATCGCACACCACCAGCGAGGGCTGGCCGCGCAGGCCAAAGATGGCCTCGTACCGGTAGGGCACGAACTCTCCCTGCGTTTCAGCCAACGCCTCCAGCGAACGGCGCACGTTTTGCTCGATCTCGGCGCGGGTCTCCCGCCACCAGGCGGTCGCCCGGAACCCTTCCTGCTGCGGAGCCTCGTCCAG
>DATKWP010000130.1:0-3303 GCA_035529535.1 Anaerolineae bacterium
ACTCCAATCCCCGCGCGCGGGTGCCTGGCCCCCGCCAGCTCTCCGACGCCATGATCCGGCGCCTGGTCGAGCGGGATGGCGTGATCGGCATCGTGCCCTACAATCGTTTCCTGCGGCCTGGCTGGGGGAAGGGGGATGCCAAGGACGCGGTCACCGTCGCCGACGTAGCCGCGGCCATGGATCACGTCTGCCAGGTGGTGGGAGACGCAGCGCACGTGGGGCTGGGTTCCGATTTCGACGGTGGCTTTGGGGCGGAGAGCACCCCGGCCGGGATGGACACTGTCGCCGACCTGGGCCACATCGGCCCGGCGCTGGGCGAACTGGGGTACGGCGAGAAAGAGATCGCGGCCATATTGGGAGGCAACTGGCTGCACGTGTTGCGGGAAGGGTTGCCGGAATGATCTCCTCATCGTCAAGATGAGCCTTGTCGGAAAGGTGGGCGTTGGAAATATGAACGTCCGTGACCGCCTGCGAGTATTATGGGGATGGGGAGGTAGCACGAGGGTACCCCGGGATGTACATCCGCGGCAGTTCATCGTCGCTGTGTGGGAGGTGTGCTGTGAGTGAAATTTTCGAGCGCTGGAAGATGCCCGACGAAGCGACGCTCCGTGCCCGGCATCGTCGCGCCTGCCTGAGCCAGGTGCTCCTGGCCTGCCTCGCCCTGGCCTGTTTCTGCCTGTTCATCTCCACCCTTCTCGGCGTACCGCAGAGTCTCCTGGGCGAGTTGTGGATGAAACCGCCCCGCTACCCCGGTGCCGTGCAGGTCAAGTATGCCGAGGGCGAGGTGTGCCTGATGCCTACCCCTGGAGTCTATTGCTACGAGTGGTTCTATCGCACCAACGACCCGGTGGAGGAGGTGGTTGCCTATTACGAGGGCCTGGAATGGCGGTTTCACCCCAAGATGCAGTTCGAATGGACGCGCGGTCGCCGCTTCGGCCTCAACTGGGTGGCCGAAGATTGTGTCAGAATACTGAGCAATCTCTCTTGCTACCAGGTCATCGTCCACCCGTCGCCGGACAATGATACGGAAGTGTACATTCTGGAGCATGGCGGCATGGGAGAGATCTATTGACCGGTCGTGGAGGGATTCCAGGCCGCTCTGGCCTGCGTGCTGTGCTGCGCCGTGTGGGCGCCGGCCTGGTAACTCTGCTGGTCATCGCCTATCTGACGCTGTTCGGCCTGATCATGGCCGAGCGCGGGCGACAGAGGTTGCCGGCCGAGCCACTGAGCGCTGCCGGTGAAGCGTTGCTGCGGGTGGTCACCTACGTGACCCACCACCCGGCCACCTATTACTGGCACCGGCAGAACGTCTCCGCGCTGGGGTTGGTCGCCACGACGTTCAGTCACAGCGCAGGGCTGCTGTTGCTCTCGTTGGGCGTGGCGGCCGTGCTGGGGGTGCCGCTGGGGATCACGGTGGCACTGGCACGGCGTAAAGGGGGGGCGTCGCTGGTGCTCTTGCTCTCGATCCTGGGGGTCTCGACGCCGAGTTTTCTGCTGGCCATGCTCCTGTGGGTCGTGAACATCCAGGTGCACCGGCGGTTTGGGGTGTCCGTGTTGCCCGCCACCGGCTTTGGCTGGGATGCACACCTGGTGATGCCGGCGCTGGTGCTGGCCGCCCGGCCGCTGGCACAGATTGCACAGGTGACCTACGTTTCGCTTTCCGAGGTGTTGGGGGAGGATTACATCCGGACGGCGCGGGCCAAGGGGTTGCACTGGCGGGTGGTACGCAACCGGCACGCGTTGCGCAACGCGCTGATCCCGATCCTGACTACGCTGGGGACGTCTCTGCGCTTCTCGCTGGCCAGCCTGCCGGTAGTGGAGTATTTCTTCGTTTGGCCAGGTGTGGGGTTGATGCTGTGGGAGGCCATCCAGAGCGGGGAGAGTGCGCTGGTGACCGATCTGATCGTGTCGCTGGGGTTCTTGTTCCTGCTCATCAACCTGGCCCTGGAGATCATCTACCCGATCTTGGACCCGCGCCTGAGGAACGGCGGTGAGGAAGAGCTGGAGCAGCAGCAGGAGCGACAAGGCTGGTTGGAGCGGCTGAGAGGGCTGGCCGATGGCGTAGCCGAGTGGTGGGCCGGCCTGCGGCGCTTGTTGCCGGGAGCGGCGCCTGAGGGATCAAAGTTGCGTCCTCTGCCGGTTGGAGAGGGTACGGCGAATGGGCTGGCGGACACGGTAGATAATGAGCCGGTGGCTGTGCGCCGGACACGGTGGATCCTGCGCGGCGTGTTCGGCAATCCAGCATTGCTGGTCGGGACGTTGCTGGTGCTGGGGTTCTTCGGCCTGGCCTTGTTCGGCGAGCAGTTGACCAGGGCCAATCCCTACGAGATCCACGGCGTGATGATGATCGAGGACAAGATCGCCGCTCCTCCTTTCTCCCCCTCGAGCGTTTTTCCCTGGGGGACCGACCACCTGGGGCGAGACGTGCGGGCGTTGGTGCTGGCGGGGACCAAGCAGACGCTGGCCCTGGCACTGTTCGCCATGGTGGCGCGCGTGCTGGTGGGTACCTTCCTGGGGATGGTCGCGGGCTGGTGGCAGGGCAGTTGGGTGGACCGGCTGGTCAGCGGCGCGGTTGGAGTATGGGCGGCCTTTCCGGTCACGCTGTTCGCCATGATCCTGATCCAGGCCATCGGCATCCAGCAAGGGATGTGGGTCTTCATAGTGGCACTGTGTGTGGTGGGGTGGGGAGAGGTGGCGCAGTTCGTGAGAGGGCAGGTAATCGGCGTCAAGCCGCAACTGTACATCGAGGCCGCGCGGGCGTTGGGAGCGCGGCCGGCGCAGATTCTGACGCGCCACGTGGTGCCGTACATGTTGACCTCCCTGCTGGTACTGGCCGCGTTGGAGATGGGCGGCGTCTTGATGTTGCTCTCTGAGCTGGGCTTCCTCAACGTTTTCCTGGGGGGTGGCTTCAGGGTCGAGACTGGGGTGGACTTGGTCACCTATTTTTCTGACGTGCCGGAGTGGGGAGCGTTGCTGGCGAATATTCGTGACTGGTGGCGGAGTTACCCATGGATGGCCTGGTATCCCGGCGTTGCTTTCTGCCTGGCCATCGTGGCCTTCAACCTGTGGGGCGAAGGGTTGCGTCGCTTTCTGACGGAGAGCCGGATCAACGTCAGCCGGCTGTTCAATCGCTACACGGCTGTGGCAGCGGTGCTCGTGGTGCTGGGACTGGTGTGGGTGTTGCAAAGTGCCGCTCCGTTGGGGGTGTATCGTGCCCAGGCGAAACAGTTCGATGCGGCCCGGGCCTTGGAGGACGTGCAGGTGCTGGCGTCCCCCGAATTTCAGGGGCGCGAGTCGGGCACG
>DATKWP010000131.1:0-2708 GCA_035529535.1 Anaerolineae bacterium
TAAAATATAGTAGTGCAGGGTGAAGTAAGTTTCGGCTACGGGCTCAAGGCGGCCCAGATTTGCGGAGACTGGGTCGTTTTTTCTTGTTCTGTTCCGAACGTGACAGCCGCCCTGACGGAGGAGAAAACTCAATGGCAAAGAAATTATACGTGGGCAATCTGAGCTATTCCACGACCGAGGCAGACCTCACCGAGCTCTTCGGAGCGGTCGGCGAAGTCGCCTCGGTGAACCTGATCACCGATCGGATGACAGGTCGCTCCAAGGGCTTCGCATTCGTCGAGATGGCGGAGCAATCGGCAGCCGTGGAAGCCATCAACCAGCTTAACGGCCGGGAGGTGGACGGGCGAGCGCTCAAGGTCGCAGAAGCGCGCCCGGCTCGGACCGATCGTGGTGGGGACAGCTTCCGCCCCGGCCCCGGCCGCGGTGATCGCGGTGATCGCGGTGATCGCGGTGACAGCACGCACCGGCGTCGCTACTAAAGACAATCTGTCCTGACAAGACGCACCATCGCACGGCCTCGCAGCAGGCCGTGCGGTGGTGGGCTTGCTAGCCGAACAATCTCTCTTCACCTGTCAGTCTCCTCTGCCCGAGGCGGGGAGTCGGTTTTTGCTGCCTAAGACCTGGCAGGTTTTCTGAAACCTGCCAGGTCTATCGCGTAAACCAGGTGTCGTTGAGTTTCTGGCCCAGCGACCAGTACTCGCCGCCAAAGTCAAAGTTGTACATGAAGCAGAGGACGTCCAGCCTGTCCGGCCGGATGTGTCCCTGCTCATCCAGCAGCGACTCGTCTACGTGCGCGGCCACGACCTGGCCCTGGAACAGGTCGTGGTCGCCCGTCTCCTCTACGCGGATGACGCGGCACTCGAGGTTGACCGGGCACTCGGCGATCAGCGGAGGCTTGACCACCGTCGCCGGCACGGGGGTCAGCCCGAACGCGGCGAACTTGTCTACCTGGCGACCCGAGACGCTGCCGCAACGGTCCACTGCCTCCAGCATGTGGGTGGTGGGCATGTTCACGACGTACTCCCTCGATTGGGAGATGAGGCCGTGGGAGTAGGTGGCCTTGCGGATGGCGATGCCCACGATGACGGGGGTCCTCAGGCTGAGGTTGAAGACCTCGCCCAGGGTGATGATGTTGGGCCTGCCATCGGGCGCGACCGAGGTGATCAGCGCGGCGGGGGTGGGGTAGATGGGGCGGAACGGCTTGACTGTGACTTTGTTCATCCTGACACTCCTCTCTGATGACGGCTGAGGATAGGTGTGCGCTCAAAGAGTACGCGCATCCCATCCGAGATGACCCTGTGTGCCCCTTCATCCAGCGGTAGCGCGGCCCAGCCTTCGTCTGTGATGCCGTATTCCACTTCGTGCCCGTCGGCGTACCAGACCCGAATAGAGGTAACCTTGCCGTAGTCCTCGACTTGTTGGCGGCGGACCTGTCCGAATCGCCGTGTCCATGCCACGTCCTGCAAGTACGTTTCCGGCTGGCTGGCGATGATGACCAGGTCTATATCTGAGGTCTCGGTAGCCGCATTTCTGGCGTAGGAGCCAACCAGCGCTACGGCCACGATGTCTGGTTGGGCAGCGGCCCACGCGGCGAATTCGTCCAGGAAGCGGTTGACGCTGTCTACTGACATAGGCGTTCCTTTGCCGTCGCGAGGGTATCTGGACCACGAAAGGCACGAAAACTCGCGAAAAACACGAAAAACGGCTGCTACTTTCGTGCTTTCGGGTAGTGTATGACAGGTTGGCGCGAAAGTCAAGAGCGGTTGGGGGTACAATTAAACGCAGAGGCGCAGAGGCGCAGAGGCGCAGAGAATGCAACCCGCCTGGACTCGTAATGCGCGTAATGCGTAATGCGTGATCGGATGAAGACAGCTTGAAGAGGCGGGGGGCAGGAATGTGGTGCCCCCACGCTTGCACGTGGCTCGTTTCTGGTATACACTATTCGTGTGCCACTTGGGCAACAGTCTAGAGTTCGCAAGGAGGTTCGATATGAAGACTTGGCGTTCGAGTAGAAAGCCTCTGGCTTTCACACTGACGGTGGTGGTTATGGCTGCCGTCATCGGACTGGCAGTTTTCCCGAGCCTGCGTTCACGGGCCGTCCTGCCCACGATCAGCGTGTCGGGGAACAAACTGGTGGCCAATGGCCAGGAAGTGATCCTGCGGGGCGTCAACACGCTGGACGTGCTGGCCATGCGGCGGTACATGGGGCATTTTGACAATGCTTATTTTGCCGAGATCGCTTTCTGGGGAGCCAAGGTCGTCCGCATCCCCATCCATCCCAGCGAATGGAGCCACAGGTTCTTCAACGAGGGCGGAAACGCCAACAAGATGGAGACGATCGAACAGGCCGTCACCTGGGCGGCCAACAACGGGATGTATTCCATCGTGGATTGGCACGTCATCGGTTCTCTCGTGACCGGCTATTTCCAGAACCAGGTCTACAAGACGACCCAGGCCGAAACCGAAGAGTTCTGGAGCATGATCGCCACGGCTTACAAGGATGACCCTCGGGTGGCGGCCTACGAGTTGATCAACGAGCCGGTCACGAGCCGCACCGGCTGGCAGGTGACGGAGGCCGACTGGATCGCCCAGAGGAACTGGTACGAAGGCCTGGTAGACGTGATCCGGGCGATTGACCCGAACAAGCCCATCATCTGCAACGGCCTGGACTGGGGCTACAACCTCCAATATGCCGCCGCCAACCCCGT
>DATKWP010000132.1:0-4394 GCA_035529535.1 Anaerolineae bacterium
GCATTATTTCGCAAGGAGGCGATCAGTGACACAGACTGCTCACAAGCAGAACCTGGCCCAGGTCCTGGCACGGCACCCGTACGTGGTGGTCAACCCAGAGCGCAGGACCATGATCCAGGCTGCCGTAGACAACCGGGAGGCCATCGTCGCGGCCAACGGCGCGCTGGCAACGTGGACGCCACCCGAGTCCACCGGCCGCAGCCCCCGGGACACCTACGTCGTCCGCCGCCCGGAGAGCGAGGGGGACATTGACTGGGATTCCCCCAACAACGTCTCGCTGGAGCCCGAGACCTTCGACATGCTATTCGAGGATGCGCTCAAGACGCTCTTCCGGAAGCCCAGGCTGTACGTCACGGACCGGGTGGTGGGGGCAGACGGCTCCTACGCCCTGCCCGCGCGAGTCGTTTCGTACCACGCGCTGGCGGCACTGTTCACGGACAACATGTTCCGCCCCGTGCCGGCCGACCTCGAACGCAGCATCTTTGCCAGGCGGGGCTTTACACTCCTGGTGGTGCCCTACGACAAACTGAACCGATCAGTCTACGAAGGGCGGCTCCGCAAACTGCCCGACGGCGCGGGTGATCCGATGTCCGATGTACCCCCATCGGCACCATCGGCGTACACCCGTACGTCCAACATGGCGATCGCCATGGACTTTGACCGCATGCTGGGGGTCGTCTATGGCTCGGCCTACTGCGGCAGCGTCAAGAAACTGATCTTTAGCGTGATGAACTATATCCTGCCCGCCGAGGGCATCCTGCCCCTCCACTGCTCGGCCAACGAGGGGCCGGCCGGCGACTGTGCGCTCCTGCTGGGGCTCTCGGGCACGGGGAAGACGACGCTCTCGGCCGACCCGCGCCGGGCGCTCCTGGGCGACGACGAGCATGGCTGGAGCGACAACGGCACTGCCAACTTTGAGAACGGCTGCTACGCCAAACTGATCAACCTGCGCGCCGACAAGGAGCCGGAGATCTGGAGCGCCGTCCTCCACGAGGCCCACTATCTGGACCACGGCGCCATCGTCGAGAACGCCATGATGTACCCCGACGGGACCTTCGACCTGGACGACGACCGGCTGACCCCCAACTCGCGAGCCTCATACCCGTTGTCCTTCCTGACGAACATCAAACTGTCTTCGACGAGCGGCCACCCCAGGACAATCCTGTTCCTGGCCGCCGACGCCAACGGGGTGCTACCTCCCGTGGCCCGGCTCCGGCCCGAGCAGGCGATGTTGTGGTTCCTGATGGGATACACGAGCAAACTGGCCGGCACGGAGACCGGCATCATTGATCCGGTGTCCACCTTCTCCCGCTTCTTCGGCGAGCCTTTCATGCCCCGCAACCCCGACGTGTACGCCCGCATGCTCGGCGAACGGCTGCACAAGCACGGCGCGCAGGTGTACCTGGTCAACACCGGCTGGAGCGGTGGGCCTTACGGCGTGGGAGCGCGCATGGACATCAACCTGACGCGCGAGATCGTGAACGCCGCCCTGAGCGAGAAACTGGAGGGTGTGGAGTACGTCGAAGACCCGTTGTTCCACATTCTCGTTCCTACCCAGTGTCCTGGCGTCCCCTCCGAGGTCCTGGTCCCCAAGAACACGTGGCCAGACAAGGAGGCCTACGACGCGCGGGCCCGGAAACTGGCACACGACTTTAGCGCGCATTTCGACAAGGCATACGGCGATAAGAACATTGACCGCTCTGTCGCCAGCCAATGTCCGGGAAAATAGGTACCAAAGAAACCAGATTTTGCCGCTTCGGGCGAAGTCGAAGCGCCTTCGCTTACCGAAGAACCCGGTTTCTCAACTCTAGGAGGTTCAATGCTTACTAAGGACGAACTATTGGCAAGAGCCAAGAAACCATCGGCGGACGCGATGCGTCTCCATCCATATTATCACGGCAAGATCCAGACCATACCCAAATGTCCCGTCCGTGGGCTGGACGATTTCTCGATCTGGTACACGCCGGGCGTCGCGGCGCCTTGCCGCGCCATCCAGCAGAACGAAGAACTGGCCTACGAATACACTAACAAGGGCAATACCGTCGCCGTCGTCTCTGACGGCACGCGCGTGTTGGGCCTGGGGGACATCGGCCCCGCCGCCGGAATGCCGGTGATGGAGGGGAAGGCCCTGATCTTCAAGTACCTGGGCGGCGTAGATGCCGTGCCGATCTGCCTGGACACAAAGGACCCGTACAGCATCATCCTCGCCGTCAAGTTGATCCAACCCTCTTTCGGGGGGATCAACCTGGAGGACATCTCGCAGCCCAAATGCTTCCGCGTGCTCGACATGCTGCGCAGCGATCCCGAGGTCAAGATCCCGGTCTGGCACGACGACCAGCAGGGGACGGCCACCGTCATCCTGGCCGGCGTGGTCAGCGCGCTGAAGGTAGTCGGCAAGCGCATGGAGGACATCAAGGTGTCGCTGATCGGCAGCGGCGCCGCCAACGTCGCGACGCTGCGCCTGCTGCTGGCCTGTGGGGTCAAGTTTGGCAACGTCATCGCCTGCGATAGCACCGGCATCCTGCATCCAGAGCGCACCGACATCGCACAGCGCAGGATCGAATTCGTGGACAAGTGGCGCATCTGCCAGTACTCGAACGCCGAAGGGCGGCGCGGTGGCACCGCCGAGGCGATGCGCGGCACCGACGTGTGCATTGCGCTCAGCCAGCCCGGGCCCGGGACGTTGCTGCCGGAGTGGGTGGCTGGGATGGCCGAAGACGCGATCATCTTCCCCTGCGCCAACCCTATTCCCGAGATCTGGCCCTGGGAAGCGAAGGAAGCCGGGGCGCGCATCGTCGGCACGGGCCGCAGCGACTTTCCCAACCAGGTCAACAACTCGCTGGGCTTCCCTGGCATTTTCCGTGGCGTGCTCGACGTGCGAGCGACGACGATCACCGACGAGATGGCCATCGCCGCCGCCCGGGAACTGGCGCTGTGTGCGGAGGAGCGCGGGCTGGATGATGACCACATCCTGCCGACGATGGACGATTGGGAGGTCTTTCCGCGCGAGGCCACCGCAGTGGGCATGAAGGCACAGGAACAGGGCGTGGCCCGCCTGACCATGTCCCGCGGCGACCTGCTCAGCAAGGCCAAGGCAACCATCCGCCAGGCACAGGATATGGTCCATTTCCTGATGGACAAAGAATTGATCCCGCCGGTACCGGCGGAGTGATCCTTGAAAGGAGAAAGCGCAATGGTTGAATTGATCATCATTGGCGGTGGGCCGGCCGGCATGACGGCGGCGGCGACGGCGATCAGCCAGCGGATGGAAATGCTCATCATCGCCGAGCGCTGGGGCGGCCAGACCCCCTACGCGATGCAGATAGAGGACATGGAAGGGCGGGAGACGATCACCGGCGAGATCCTGATAGATGCCTTCCGCCGCCAACTCGATTACCTGGGTTTCGTGCATCACTCCGGCAACGTGACCCGGGTGATGCCCGGTGCCCAGTGCTTCGTCGTGGAGACCGACGACGGCGATCGGTTTGAAGGGCGGACGCTGATCATCGCGACGGGGGCTGAGCCGCAGCGGCTCGACGTGCCGGGCGAGACACGGCTGACCGGCTACGGCCTGAGTTATTCGGCGACGACGCATGCCAGCCTGTTCCTGGGCAAAGACGTGGCGGTCGTCGGGAACGGCCGGCGCGCGCAATGGGCGGCGGCGGACCTGGCGCGCAAGGCGCACCGGGTCTACCTGCTGGCGCCCGAACCGTTGGTAGACACTCCCCTGGCCCACGGGCTTCACGGGATGCCGAACGTCGAGATCGCCGAAGGGATCGCGGTGAAGGAGGTGCGCGGCGAACGTTTCGTCGAAGGCATCGTGGTGGCAACGGCCGGCGGCGAGGAACGCGAGATACCGGTCAAGGGCGTGTTCGTCAAGTTGCGCCGGACTCCCAACTCAGGGTTGGTACGGGAGTGGGTGGACTGCGACCGGGAAGGGCACATCATCGTGAACGTGTACTGCGCCAGCAGTTGGCCGGGGGTGTTCGCCGCTGGCGACGTCACCTTCGTTTCAGAGCAGGCGTTGGTACACATCGGCGAGGGGGCCAAGGCGGCCATCTCTGCCTACCACTACCTGTTGATGCACACGGAAGGCTACACTCTATGATGCTTCAACGCGCACACGAGATCGAGGAAAAACTGGTTGCCTGGCGGCGGGAATTCCACATGTACCCTGAAGTGGGCTTCCACGAGACGCGCACCGCCGCCCGCGTCGCGGAGGTCCTGACGTCGCTGGGCTACCGGGTCCGCAGCGGCGTGGGCCGCACGGGGGTGGTGGGAGACCTGGGGGAGGGCCACCCAACGGTCGCCATCCGCGCGGACATAGATGCGCTGCCCATCCAGGAGACCAACGAGGTCCCCTACGCCTCGCGGACGCCAGGCGTGATGCACGC
>DATKWP010000133.1:0-3456 GCA_035529535.1 Anaerolineae bacterium
CCGTGCATCACAGGATCCCGCCTCCCAAATGCAATCGACCCAGGCATCCGGGTCGCCGGCGGGTTCGTCCTCGAAAGCGAATCTCAGCGTGGCACTGGAGATTTCCGGCTCGTCGGGAACCACGTCACCGGGATCGGTGAGGACGGCGCCCAGGTACAGGTACTGGCCGTCGTTCATGAAATAGCCAGTCCCCAATCGAAGCTGGGAGGGCGCGACCGAGCCACGCTGCGTACCATTGGTACTCTCAGCATCTTCGAGCGTCTCTCCGTAGAGGGGCACCGTTGCGGCATTGGCCCACTCGCCGGGACCGACGTAGCCATCTACCGTCGCCGTCCCGCACCCCAGGTCCGCTCTATTCCCCTGCGACAGCGCCGCCGCCGGGAACACCATCAGCAGGCACAACACACCAACACCCAGTAGCAACCACCTTGGTCTCATCTCCCCAACCTCCTTGCCGTCTGCGCTACTTCTCACTATTTTGTGCACATTATAGCGAACCTACAAAGCAGAGTCAACCCCAGGGGACAATTCTGAGCGCCAAACGGATCGCCTACATGAGAGACGTGGGTGATCGAGGCCCACCAACACTGAGGGGCCTGCAAATGGTCTTCCGCAACCATGGTGAGAAGGCCGTGTGATGCCCTGTCGCCCGCCCCACTTCGCAGCACCTTTGCCCTGTGGTGCCTCAGACACCAGATGAACCTGCACTCCCCCAGACTGCTGATGGGTGACAGTTCCCTGGCCGTCTTGCAGAGGTACCTGGCCTTGGGGGTGGAGGTCATAGAGAGACCGCATAGATTGCACTCGCCAGTTGACAACCTGCTACACAATTGCCCCAGAAAAGGAAAAGGGACAGCCCTTTCGATAGCTACGTTCTCGTCAGTTGCCTACTCTCTCGTCCTCCATCGAAGCGCCTGCCCTGAGCGCAGTCGAAGGGTGGCGTACCCTGCCAGACCAGCAAGACCACTGCCCAGGAGCAGAATGGATCCTGGTTCCGGGGCGAACATTGCAGCAAAACAGTCCTCCGCCAGCAGCCAGCTTGCGTCAACGGAGTCAATCGGGTTCATTCCTTCGTCGAGCAGCTTGGTACTGCCGACGCGAGTCATGCCTGTGACGTGGGTGTGGTAGCGCCTCCAGTCGGCAAAGGAGGCCGCAGGCTTCTCGTCACGTCGCAGCCAGGCGTCGAGCCAAGTATCAGGCCGAGCAAGAAAGGGAAGGGTCATGGGTAGCCTGGCCACAAGGTGGCTATGACATCATCAGCGCTGATCCCCTGGCGCTAGCCCGCAGGGGCACTTAGTCGAACTCAGGGTTGGCGGCCTTGGCCAGGCTCGCCATCTGCCCTTGCGATGGCTTGCTGAACCAGGTGCTCCGCCGCTCTCATGCGGCGAGGCGAGGCGACATGGTCAGCCAAGTTACCATCAATTCGAAACTCGTCTCCGCCCACCGTTCTCACGACGAGAGTTAGCCTGCGAATATGCATCTCTTCCCTGGCCAAGACCCGGGCAACATAGTCGGGCAGGACGGCAACCAAGGTCCAAAGTCGGCGGCCTGACTCCGGAGCAAACGCGAAGGGCTCGGAGAGGGTCAGGCAGTGTATGCTGTCAGCGTCGTAAAGCCCTAGAACCATACTCGTGAAGTCACTCGTGGATAGCCCCTTTGGGAGACTCAACGACTGGAACCATATCGGTGGATACGAGAAGTCAATGGCGTAAGGCTCCCAATTGGTTTTCTGAGTTAGACGCCGCCAAAGGTCCAGGAGCCCGGATTGATGGCTAAAGACAAGATGGCCGAAGATGGACTCCAGTTCTACGGGGACAGCTGAGAAGTTTTGCAGCGCGACGGTAGCAACCAGAGACTTTCGAAGTTCATAGGACGGGCGATACAAAAGTCGAGGGTGGGAATGGGACCCGTCGGCATCCAGATTTATGGCACGCCCAATTTCGAAGAGGTCCTGGATGGTCACGACGAACCGATCTGGGTGATCTAGCGTTGGAGCCATGAAGGGATCGGACGCCTGGGGCCGTGTCTGTCTGGGTTTCATCGCGGGCGCTGACGGCGCAAAGGATCTCGAGGGGCCACGGCGTGATGCTGAGTCTACGCCGTCCTCTAGGGCTCCAGTTTCAACCAGCCAGGGGACCACGCCGTTTATCAGTGCCCCAGATATTAAGGCAAAAGCATATATTCCCATTGAAGCAACCGCATATTTCGGTGGGCTGGGATCGCCCAGAACCCAGACCGGGTAGAAGAGGATTGCGGCACCCATCAAGCCGCAAATCACCATAGCCAGAATCACACCAGTCATCGCTGGAGCGCGGGATGCCCTTGCGAATCCCTTGCACATTCCCAGGATAACTCCATCTATCGCACCCATGATGCCCCCAAAGACCGCTACGCCAAGCATCGGCGCCACCGAGCCCCAGAAGGCAGCTATGCCAATGACAGCTAGTATCATGCCGCCGAAGAACACTGCCCCCAGGCGCATGCACAGATCACTATGTCTCGTGAGGCCCCACGCGAAGTACATGCCTACGGCGAACCCGGCCAAACCGGTGTCAATCGTGATTCCCATAACCCAGGCCATTACTCCTGCGCCTATCACGCCGCTCAGTCGTGAGCGTATCGCCGATATCAGCTGACCCAGTGACGGCCCTTGGGTTGCGGGTATTCGCTCCATTGGGTTCCTCCCCTCCTGAGATGCAAGCGACCGAATCTCTCGTGCCGGACTAGTTGGGGACCCGGTCAGGCTACTGGGAACGCCAAGACAGATGATACCAGCGGCTGTGGCTGACTCGAAAACGCACGGCTCGACCCCACAGATCTGCAGCAGAAATGGGAGCGAGCAGGGCGAGCCCAACGACACGCCAAAAGCCCTTGGCTTTTGGGATTTCCCCCTGCTGGACGGCAAGGCTCAATGCCGAAGCCGTCCAGATGAACACACCTCGATAGAGAAGAATTGGCGTCTTTAGAAACTACAGGCTCTTACACAAGTTCGCTGTGGGCTGTCAAAACAGTAAGCCAGTAAGCCAGTAACAAGATTTAGTGGTGAACGAGGGACAAATGAAGAGACAGGTGCGTGGCACACCTCCGTAGTGCATCTAACGACCAAGCTCACCGACGGCAATTCCGCTACGCTCCACTGCTGTCCGGTGGAGCGCCTTGTTATGAGGCACTTAGAAAAGTGTCTTAATGACCTTTGAGACACCAGAGATGAGGTCATCCACTTCTTCCCTAGATGGCTCGCGCCCTTTACTGTGGTCGCATAGATTCCTAAGATCACCAAGGTGTTGAATGAGACGCCACATTGGCGTATCAATGACGCTGCTATCCTTTAGCATTTGATTGAAGTCGTTAATTGTCGGAGCCTTCTTTCGAGTCTTCAGGTTATGCTTACCACAAACATGACCAAGATGCCGTTCAAGGACGACTCCAGCAACTGCGCCAGCGCCTCTCAAGAAT
>DATKWP010000134.1:0-4642 GCA_035529535.1 Anaerolineae bacterium
GCGGTCTACCTTGCTTTATCCCGCATCCGAAACGGAGGTACCCTCCATGAGTACTCCACATCCTCGTCAAGTGCAAGTCAACATCGAGGTTCCGCCCGACCTGGACGCGATCTATTCCAATTTCGCCGTGATCACCCACTCAATCTCCGAAATCATCATTGACTTTGCCCGCATCCTACCCAACACGCCCAGGGCCAAGGTCCACGCCCGCATCATCACCACGCCGATGCACGCCAAACTTCTCCTGCGCGCCTTGGGCGAGAACCTGGAGAAGTACGAAGCACAGTTCGGCGAGATCCGCTTGCCTGCCGAAGGGGATGAGCTGGCGCAGCAATTCTTCGGCGCAGCCAGGCCGCCCCAACCTCCGGCAGCGTGACCCTTCCCTATACGGAGCACACCGTGAACCATCTGGAGACGACAGCCAAACGCATCCAGGCCGACCTGGAGGCCCGCAACGACGCCCGCGACCAGGCGCTGCGCAGTTCCCGCGAGTTGACCCGCCTGTGTGCGACCGCCATCCGCGCCAGCCATCGCGACGAGTGGGGTACGGCCCGCGAACTGCTGACCCAGGCCGAGGCCATCGCGTATGGAATCAAGGAGACGCTGGCCCCCTTCCCCGATCTACTGTTCGCCGGCTATACCCAGGACGCACTGAAGGAACTGGTGGAAGCCCACATTACGCTGGCGCTGGCCAGCGGTGCGGCCATCCCGGAGCCGGAGCCGCTAGGGGTGGGCTGTGCGACCTACCTGAACGGGCTATGCGAGGCGGCCAGCGAGATGCGCCGCCGCTGCCTGGACGAACTCCGGCGCGGCAACACCGTCGAGGCCGAGCGGCTGCTGACGGCCATGGATGAGATCTATGACGTGCTGGTCACGTTCGACTTCCCCGACGCCATTACGGGCGGGTTGCGCCACCGCGTAGACCAACTGCGCGGCGTGCTGGAGCGCACGCGCGGCGACCTGACCAACAGCCTGCGCCAGGATCGCCTGGTCCGCGCGCTGGAGGACTTTGAGGAGCGCATCGGGAATGAGTGAACCGCGCGAGCACGTCATGCGGGCCAGCGAGGTCGGGCGGTACGCCTACTGCGCCACCGCCTGGTGGTTGGGAAGCGTCGAGGGCCTGCCCTCCACCCACGAGCCAGAGATGAAGGCGGGGGAGGCCGCCCACGTGCGTCACGGGCGGGGAGTGCGAACGTCGCTCTGGTCAGGCCGCCTGGCCTACGCGCTGCTGCTGATGGCAGCCGTCGTCGGCATCGTGTGGCTGATCGGCTGGCTGGCCGGTGGAGGATGATGGCACCCGCGTTCTTCCTCCTGCTGGCGTTAGGACTGTTGCTGCTCTGGCTGGCGCGGCGCGGGCGCGCCCGCAGCGGGCTGCCCCAGGGCCGCCTGATCTACACCGACACGGGCGGCTGGAACCGCCTGGAGCGCCCGCTCTTTTCGCGGGCCTTCCTCCTCACCGGCAAGCCCGACTACCTGGTGGCCGACGGCAGTGACGTCATCCCCGTCGAAGTGAAATCGGGTTCCGCCCCGGCCCAGCCTTACCCCTCGCACACCCTCCAACTGGCCGCCTATTGCCTGCTGGTCGAGGAATGCTATGGCCGGCGACCTCCCTATGGCATCGTCAAATACGCCGATCGCGCCTTCGAGGTCGCCTACACGCCCGCCCTGGAGGACACGTTGCTGGAGACGTTGGACCGCATGCGCGCCGACCTGGCCCAAGGGTACGCCTCGCGCAGCCACGACGACCCTCACCGCTGCCAGGCCTGCGGACATTGGGAGCAATGTGACCAGCAACTGGAATAGGTAGGTAGCGTGCTGCGTGGTGCGTGGTGCGTCACGAAACACGGAACACGCATCACGTTTCACGTTTCACGTTTCACGTTTCACGCATCACGTTAGAACCATGTCCCAAACACTACTCGCCATCTTTGCCCACCCTGACGACGAAACCTTCGGCCCTGGCGGCACGCTGGCCAGGTACGCTGCCACGGGCGTGGCCGTGCACCTGCTCTGCGCGACACGGGGCGAAGCGGGGGAGAGCGACGTCTCCGACCTGGGCGCGTGTGAGGACCTGGCCTGCCGGCGCGAGCAGGAACTGCGCTGTGCCGCCAGGCTTCTCGGATTGGCCGAGGTGCACCTGCTCGGCTACCGGGACTCAGGCATGTCCGGCTCTCCCGCCAACCAACATCCCCGCGCGCTCGTGCAGGCTGCTCCTGACGTACTCGCCCAACAGGTGGCTGACCTGATGCGTCGCCTGCGGCCCCAGGTCGTGCTGACCTTCGACCCCTTCGGTGCCTACGGCCACCCCGACCACGTGGCGATACACCGCGCCACCGTGGCCGCCTTCGAGCGGCTGCCGCAGGGCGAACGCCCACCGAAACTCTACTTCACCGCCTTCCGGGGGATACCGCGCTGGGTCGTGTGGCTGATGCCGCTGTTTGGGGTGAACCCGGAAGCCGTGGGCAAGAATCGGGACATCAACCTGCGCGCCGCGCTCGAACACGCCTTGCCGGTCACCACGCAGATAGACATCCGCGCTACCTACGAGATCAAGCAGCAGGCGGCTGTCTGCCACTCCAGCCAACGCTCGGGGCCAGCCTCCTTCTGGGGACGGTTGCCGCGCGGGTGGCTACGCCGCTGGCAATCCATAGAGGTCTTTTATCGAGCGCTGCCACCGTTCCGCCAGGGGGAACGCGTGGAGCGCGACCTGTTCGCTGGAATAGACTAGAGTCGTGCGGAGGTGCCATGCGCGTCTTCATCACCGGCTGCAAGGGCCAACTGGGCCAGGCGCTCTACGCGGCGCTAACGGGACACACGTTGTCAGGCTGTGACCTGCCAGAGCTGGACGTCACCGAGCGGGCCGCCATCGCCAGGGCCATCGCCGACTTCGCACCGGACGTCGTGATCCACGCGGCGGCGTGGACCGATGTGGACGGCTGCGCGCGCGACCCGGAGCAGGCCTATCGCATCAACGCGCTGGGCACGCAAAACGTCGCCCTGGCGTGCGCAGCGTCCGGCGCAGCCATGGCCTACGTCAGCACCAACGAGGTCTTCGACGGCACGGCCCAAGAGCCATACCGGGAGTGGGACCCGCCCCACCCACTCAACCCCTACGCCCGCTCCAAGGCAGCCGGCGAGTGGTTCGTGCGCCACCTGCTCACCCACTTCTACATCATGCGCACCGCCTGGCTCTACGCCCCCGGCGGGCGCAACTTTTCCAACCCTCACCGTGTCCTGCAACTGGCCGACGAGCGGGGCGCACTGCAGGTGGTGACCGACGAGGTTGGCAACCCCACTTACGCGCCGGACCTGGCAAACGCACTCACGGCCCTCATCCATACCGGCGCCTACGGAGTCTACCACCTGACCAACACCGGGTACTGCTCCCGCTACGACTTTGCCCGCGAGATCCTGCGTCTCAGCGGGCGGGAGCACGTGCCGGTCGAACCGATCACGCTGGCCGACTTTCAGCGCGCCTCCACCCCACCCCGTTTCGCACCGCTGGCCAACACCGCCGCCGCCGCCCTGGGAGTCACCCTCCGTCCCTGGCAAGAAGCCCTGGAGGAATTCCTCAAATCCGGATGATTCAAGTGCAAAGCGCAAATCGGCAAATCGGCAAGTCGCAAATCAGCAATCCGCATTCCACATTCCACAATCCGCATTCCGCAATCCGCATTCCGCAATCTCCAATCTCCAACCTGGTCTCCGTCGTCATCCCCAACTGGAACGGCGCATCCCATCTCCCCACCTGCCTGGAGAGCCTGCGCCGCCAGACCTACCCCCACGTCGAGAGCATCGTCGCCGACAACGGCTCGACCGACGGCTCGCTGGATCTGCTCGCGCGCGATTACCCCGAGGTGCGGGCGCTACCATTGGGCAAGAACACCGGCTTCACCGGCGCGTGCAACGCCGGGATACAGGTCGCCCGGGGGGAATTCGTGGTTCTCCTCAATAACGACACCGCAGCCGGCCCCCGCTGGCTGGAGGAGATCGTCGCCACCTTTGAGCGCCACCCGCAGGTGGGAATCGTGGCCTCCAAGATGCTCCTGTTCGACCGGCGCGACACCTTCCACACGGCTGGCGATTTCTACCGCGTGGACGGAATTCCAGGGAACCGGGGGGTGTGGCGGAAAGACGAGGGACAGTACGACCGCGAAGAGTACGTCTTCAGCGCCTGTGGCGGCAGCGCCGCTTACCGGCGCGTGATGCTCGATCAAATCGGCCTTCTGGATGAGGACTTCTTTTATTCCTGCGAGGACCTGGACCTGGCCTGGCGGGCACAGTTGGCCGGCTGGCGGTGTGTCTATGCCCCTCACGCTATCGTCTACCACAAACTGAGCGCCACCGGCGGCGGAGCGACCGCCAGTTTCTACGACGGGCGCAACACCATCTATCTCCTGGCCAAGGATTATCCCGGCGACCTGTGGCGCATCCACTGGCGCGCCATCCTGCGGGCGCAACTGCGCCTGGCCTGGGAAACGCTGCGCGCCTGGCGGGGGCAAGCAGCCCGGGCCCGGTTGCGCGGCATGCTGGCCGGACTCCTGGGCATCCCCAGGATGCTCCGCAAGCGGCGCGCGGTGCAGCGTAGGCGAACCGTTGGCCGAGCGTACCTCGAAAGCATCCTGGCCAGAGTTGACGAAAG
>DATKWP010000135.1:0-3339 GCA_035529535.1 Anaerolineae bacterium
GACGCCGCCGAGAATAGCCCCCACTGGGTCTGGAACTGGCCCTGAAAGTCGCGCACGCCCAACACCCAGGTCCACAAGGGGCGCTCGCTGGCAATCATCACCCGCGCCAGCAAATAGTCGCTCCACGCCGCCATAAAGGAGAACAGGAAGACGATGGCCAGGGCTGGCGTGGAGAGGGGCAGGATGATGCGCCAGAAGGCCGACAGGCGGGACACACCGTCAATGAGCGCCGCTTCCTCCAGTTCGTGCGGGATGGTGTCATAGTAGCCCTTCAGAATCCAGATAGAAAAGGGCACCGAGGTGATCGAGTAGGCGATGATCAGGCCGCGGTACGTCTGCGTCAGGCCCAGTTTAATGGCCAGGATGTAGATGGGCACCATCATCATCGGCGCCGGCAGCATCTGCGTGGTCAGCAGGAATACCAGGCCGGGGCCGCGGCCGATGAACTTCCAGCGCGAGAAGGCGTAGGCGGAGGTCGCCGCCAGGATTACGCCGGTGATGGCGGTGGCGGTGGTGATGGCCAGGCTGTTCCACACCCAGACCGGGAACGCCTTGTCGAACAACACGGTCTTGTAGGCCTGCAGCGTGGCGTCGGGGGGGATGATGGCCAGCGACGTGGAGAGCAGCCGGTCGCCCGGACGCAGCGACACGCTGACGATGCGCAGCACCGGGTAGACGGCGAGCGCGCACGAGAGGATCAGGGTCAGGTGGATCAGGAACCGCTTGAAGGGGCTATCCTCCAGGCCCGACTTGAAAAAGTGCTGCCGGGTGCTTTTCTGTCTTCGCACAGGCACGCGTGTGGGTGCAGTTGTCGCGGTCATTCGGTCACTCCTTTCAACACCCCGGTGATGCGGATGTAAAAGATGGCGAAGATGAGCAGCAGCCCAAAGTTGACGAAGGCAAAGGCGGCCGCACTGCTCAGGTTAAAGTACTGGAAGGCCGAACGAAACAGCGCTGTCACCAGCGTATCGCTGGTTTCGAGTTCGTTCTGGTTGATGAAGAAGGGCACGTTAAAGTTGGTAAAGGTCCACACGGTGCCCAGGATGATGGCCGGCGTCAGCACCGGTTGCAGGAGAGGGGTCGTGATCTGCCAGAACTTTTGCCAGGGTGAAGCGCCGTCCATGTCGGCGGCTTCGTAGTATTCGCCGGCGATGCTCTGCAAGCCCCCCAGGATGATGACCATCATGAAGGGGATGCCCAGCCAGATGTTGGTGATGCACATGGCGGCAAAGTTTGCCGCCGGCGCGGTCAGCCATCGGACCGGAGCCAGCCCCACCCGCTGGAGCGCAATGTTGACGAAGCCGTACTCAAAGTGGAACTCACCGAGCCAGGCCAGGCAGGCGATCGGCTGGGGGATGGCCCAGGGGAAGATCAGCAGCGCGCGATACAGCCCCCTCAACCGCATCTTGCGGTTCAGCAGCAGCGCCAACCCCATGCCGCCGCTGACGTGAAAGGCCAGGTTGACCACGGTCCAGAGGACAGTGCGCATTAAGACCGGGAAGAAGGTGACCTGTTTCAGTATGGGCCTGGTAAAGACCTCCACGTAGTTCAGGAAGCCAACGAAATCCGGCGACTTGAAATGCCGGGGGTTCAAGTTGGTGAACGATACGTTCAGTTCCCACAACAGCGGGTAAATCACCAGCAACATCAACCCGACGATCGCCGGGAGCAACAGCATGTAAGGCAGGCGCATACGCCAGTGGAAAATCTTGACCGCGTTGGGTGATAAATAGGTCGCCACCAGGAAGGCGACGATGGCGAACGGCCAGTAGGGCGCCAGGGGGGACACGTTTTGCCCCACGCCCACCGACCCGACGGCAAAGATGACCACGCCGACGATGAGCAGCGTGGATATGACGTGACGGACGGGTTTGCCCAGGAACTTGAGCCCGCGGTCAATCCACTCGCTAAACGTACTCAGGGGTTTCCACCACAGGTACGCCACGATCTCGAGCAATGCAGTGCCCACGAGGATGTAGAGAACGGTACTGCCCACTTCTCTCAGGCTGTTCAGGATGACTTCCAGCGTTAAGAATTGCATCTGTTCCCTCCTCGCCAGATAGAGCAGTGAGGAGGGGGCAACCCCCCTCCTCACCGGATACCAGCCAACGAACTACTGGAGTTTCGCGATGCAGTCGTCGGCTGCCGTCTGCATGGCCACCACCGCCTCCTCGGGGGTCTTGGTGTCGGCCAGCACCGCCTGCATCTCGGGCTTCATCGAGTCCCAGTTGCAGCGCATCTCGCTGACGGTGGGCATCGGCGTGCCGACGACCATCTGGTCAGCCGAGCCCTTGAGGATCGGATCGTTGGTGATGAGTGGGTCTTCCAGGGCCGCCTTCAGCGCGGGCAACCGGTTGAGCTTGGCCACCATCAACGCCTGGTTGGTGGGGCTGGTGACGAAGGAGATAAAGCCCTTCACCGCGTCCAACTTGGCCCCTTCCAGGGTGTAGGGGAGCATAAAGTAGACACCGCTGGTGTAGGGCTTGGGCCACTCGCCAGTCGCGCTGATCATGGGGATGCGGGCTACACCCAGATTGTCGCCCAACAGGTCCTTGTAGCCACCCAGCGACCAGTCGCCGTTGATGATCATGGCCGCCTTGCCCTCCTTGAAGAGGGTGTCGGCTCCGTTATAGTCGCTCTCGGCCGGGATGATGGGGGTGGTGTACTTGATGTCGTACAGGAACTGGAGCGTGGCGACCATCTCGGGCGTGTTGAGTGTGGGGGTCTTGCCATCCTCGGCAAAGACCGCGCCGCCAAAGCCACCCAGCCAGGGCACTAGCCAGAAGGGCTCGGTCTGGTTGTACACCAGCCCGTACTGCTCGCCGGAGGTCAATCCCTTCCCCATGGCGAGCAGTTCGTCGGTGTTGGCCGGAGGTGTCGCCACCAGGGCCTTGTTGTACAGGAGCATCAGGTGGTTGCCGTTGGCGATCGGCACGCCCCAGGTCTTGCCGCCCAACTCAGCCGCCGCCAGGGCCGAGTCCACGTACAGGTTCAGGTCGAACAGGTCGTCCACCGGCATGAGTAGTTCGGCATCGGTGAAAGGCCCGGCGTGGTCGTTGACCGTCCACAGCAGGTCGGGCAGGCTGCCCGCCAGCCCGGCGGTGAGAAAGTCCTCGCGCAGGGTCTCCACGTCTTTGTTGGTGACCTCGAAGGTGACCTCGGGGTTGAGCGCGGTGTAGGCATCGGCCAGTGATTGCACGAACTGCAGGCCGCCGTCCGCCTCCCCTTCCTTGGTCCACATCACGATCGTCACCGGCTCGGCCTCAACCGGCACTTCCTTGATGACCTCTTGGGTCACCACCACTTCTTCCTTCTGGGTGACCACCACGGTCTCGACAA
>DATKWP010000136.1:0-4200 GCA_035529535.1 Anaerolineae bacterium
CGGCATGGCTCACTTCGACCTGGCCTACAACGGCGCCAAAGCGATTGCCACCGGCGTGGTACTGTTCTGGAACTTTATCGTCAACCGGCTGTGGACCTTTCGCCACGTCCGCTAGATGACCGCTTCCGCCGGACTATGTTAACCATTGCGCTCCCGCCGGACAACAGTCCGGCGGGAGTCCGAGCAAGTAAGGTGGTGACCTTGCCTGGAACTGTCCATTGCATTACAATGGGACCGCGATGAGGCGGTTCCTCCAACTCCCAACTTCTAACCTCCAACTTCATCGCCGGAGAGAAACCCAGTGGACGTTCCAGAACACGTGCGAACCCAGGTCGAGACCTTCCCCCACAAGCCCGGCATCTATCTGATGCGTGACGTGGCTGGCACGGTCATCTACGTAGGCAAGGCGGTGGATCTGCGTAACCGCGTGCGCTCCTATTTCCATCCGTCGGCCTGGGAGTACTCCAAGGTGCGCGCGCTGGTGGCCGAGGTCGCCGACCTGGACTTTATCGTCACCGATTCGGAACTGGAGGCGCTGATCCTGGAGGCGAACCTGATCAAGGAGCACCGCCCCCGCTACAACGTGCGCCTCAAGGACGACAAGCATTACCCTTACATCAAGGTCACCTGGGCCGACCCGTTCCCCAAAGTGTTGATCACCCGTCGCATGGAGCAAGATGGCGGTCGCTACTTCGGCCCCTTCACCTCCACTCCGGCCGTGTATCAGACGCTGGACCTGCTGCGCAAGTCGTTCCCCTACCTGACCTGCGACCGGGAGATCACCGGCCGCGATGCACGCCCTTGCCTGTATTACGACATCAAACTGTGCCTGGGGCCCTGCATCGGCGCGGCGACGCAGGCAGAGTATCGCGCGATGGTCCGTGGCCTGGTGCGCTTCCTGGAGGGGCACGGCGAGGAAGTGATCGCCGACATGGAGAAGCGCATGAGGGCGGCTGCCGACGCGCTGGACTTTGAGCAAGCCGCTACCCTGCGCGATCAACTGCAGGCCGTGCAGCACATCGTCGAGCGGCAAAAGGTCGTCTCGTCGGCGGGTGCCGACCAGGACGTGATTGCCTTCGCCCGCGAGGAAGGGGATGCCTGCGTGCAGGTCTTTTTCATCCGGGGCGGCAAACTCCTGGGGCGGGAGTACTTTGTCCTGGAAGGAGCGCAGGACGAGGACAGGCAGGAGGTGATCGCCGCCTTCCTCAAACAGTTTTACGAAGAGGCTGCCTACGTCCCACCGGAAGTACTGCTGCCGCAACAGATCGAAGAAGCGCTGATCATCGAGCAGTGGCTGAAGCAGAAACGGGGGGCCAAGGTGGTGTTGCACGTGCCCCAGCGCGGGCAGAAGCGGGAACTGGTGGCGCTGGCAGCCGAAAACGCCACCGAGACGCTATCTGCCTTGCGCGCCCAGTGGCAGGCCGACGCCCACAAGCACGAGCAGGCGCTGGCGGAACTCCAGCAGGCGTTGGGCCTCTCCCAGTCCCCGGCACGCATCGAGTGCTACGACATCTCCACGACGCAAGGGACAGAGATCGTCGGCAGCATGGTCGTCTTCGTCCAGGGCGTGCCGCGCAAGTCCGGATACCGGCATTTCATCGTGCGCAGCGTGCAGGGCCAGGACGACTATGCCAGCATGCGGGAGGTTTTGCAGCGCCGCTTCCGGCGCTGGCAGATGGCCACCTCGGACCTTTCCCCCGGCGGAGAGACCAAGGGGGATATCAAGGGGTGGGCCAAACTGCCGGGCCTGCTCATCGTGGACGGCGGCAGGGGACAGTTGGGGGTGGCGGTCGAGGTGCTGCAGGAATTCGACCTGCTCGACCGGGTGCCGGTGGTCGGGTTGGCCAAGCAACGCGAGGAGATTTTCCTGCCGGGGCGAGTCGAGCCGGTGTTGCTCCCCCCGCGCTCTCAGGGGCTTTTTCTCGTGCAAGCTGTGCGGGACGAGGCGCACCGCTTCGCGATCACGCACCATCGTGCGCGCCGGCAAAGAATGGGTGTCGCGTCACAACTGGATAGCATTCCTGGCGTGGGACCGGCGCGGCGCAAGGCGCTCCTCAAAGCCTTCGGTTCCCTGGACACCGTCCGCGCGGCTACCGTCGAGCAACTGGCCGCCGTGCCGGGCATTCCCCGTGCGGTGGCCGTCGCGATCAAGGAACACTTGTAGATGGCCTGTTGTTGAAATCGGGGATTTGTGGTATAGTGATATTGGTATGACAAGATAAAAGGTAGGTTGGCTTGACTCCCCTCACTCTAGGCCTGATACGCTGGGTCGCCTACGCACTGTTGATCGTTGCAGCCGTCCTGGTGGGGTTAGCCATCACTCAACTGATCACGGGGCGCCGTGCACCATTCTACGTCATGCGCCGCAATGCGCTCACACGAGCCACGCGCCGGGCGTTGGCAGCCCTGGTGTCGTTGGTGGTGGCCGTCCTGTTACTGGTCTTGGTTCCCTCTCTGTTGGCTGTGGTGCCCGCTTCTGTGCTGCCGACTGTGACGTTGACGAGCATGCCCACGGCCACGGCCACCTCACGTCCTACTCTGATCCCGACAATTACGCCCACCCGCCGTCCCACGGCGACCCCGCCGTTTATCCCCACCAGCACCCCTGCCATTTTGCCGCCTGAGTCGGCCCTGAGCCCGCTCCCCTCGGCTGTGCCGGCCGGGGAGGACGCGCATATTGCCATCATCACCCTGGCCACCGAGCAGGACGCCGGCGGCCAGCCGGTGGATCCGGGTGTCGAGTTCCCATCCGGCGATCATCGGCTGTACCTGTTCTTTACCTACGAAGGGATGCGCAACGGCACCATGACGACCTTCGCCTGGTACAAGGACGGGCAGTTGGTTGATTTCTGCTCAGACACGTGGCTGTGGGGGCTGGTCGAGGGTCGGGAATGGGGCGAGAGCGGGCGGACCTCCTACTTCTGCAAGCCGCCGGGTGGCTGGGTACCCGGGACGTACGAGATCCGCGTCTTCATCGAAGCGAGGCTGCAAGGCATTGCTCAGTTCGTGATCGAGGAATAATGCGTAATTCGTAATGCGTGATGCGTAATCTGTGATGCGTACAATACGACCTTACGAATTACGAATTACGAATCAGGTCAAGAGCAGCGTCAGAACCAGTGCCGAGATTGCTGGCACGGTCAGGTTGTCAATTCCCCACGGTGAGATGGCCTCGACGATCGTGGCGGCGAGCGCGGTGGTGGCTGCGGCTCCGGCGGCGGCCGCCGGACTCAAAGCGCCTGGGGCCAGCAGCAGCAGCGGCACGAACGTCGCGACGAAACTGACGAGGAACATGACCCCCGACCCTTCCAGCGAGCGCGTGCTGTCGGCGACCGTGTAGCGGTGCCGGCCGATGCGCCGCCCGATGACGGCGGCCAATGCATCCCCCCACGTCATCGGCATCAGGCTCGCCACCAGCAGGTGCGGGTGACCCCACAGCAGCCAGATGAGCGCGGCGAATGAGATGGGGAAGTAGATCGTGCCCAACTGCCCCTTCTCCCCGGTCTCCATGGCTTTGAACGTCCCCTGCCAGTAAGAGAGGGCGTTGATGGCGACGAACGCCAGCGGCGGGATGATGGCGAAGGTGCGGCGCTGGAACAGGAGCACCGTCCCGTAGGCCCACATGCCGACGGCAATGTGGATGAACTTGCGCGTGAACTCGACCGAGTATCCGCGCCACTTGCGCAAGCCTTCGGCGATGCCGATCATGGCGAAGACGTAGATGAAAGAGACAAGCAATGCAAAAGCATCTCTTGACATGCTGGACCACCTGTAGAATGACACAACAGCGAGAAGACAGTTCACTGCTGACCACGCCGCTTATGTCGGTTTCAGCAGCGCGGCGATATATCCGATCTGCTGGCCCTCTTGGATATCCCCACTACCGATCACCCGGGGGACAGGGCGGATAAAGTATATCCTTCCGCCATCAATGTCACGCACAAAGCTACCCTCCTGTGCCTCACTGAGCCTCTCCAGCATATCAGTGTCCGGTTTGCTGGCGCTTTTCGCCGGCACTACTAGCGCAAGATCCCCTTCATTGGCACCCAGGGGCTCATACACCTCACTGGGGATGTAAAGAGCATAAGGTTCGACACCGGGTTCCAGGGAGACATGGTCGTTTCCTGTCACAGGTTGGACACAGAACGGCTTTCCATTGATTGTCAGTTCGCGCCCGATAATATACTCATCAATTCCTAG
>DATKWP010000137.1:0-2172 GCA_035529535.1 Anaerolineae bacterium
TTCTTTGATCACGCTCTTCTCCGACCCCGATCCGGCACTCCTGGAATCGGTCTGCCTGGCGGCCAGCAGCGCGGGCTATGCACTGCAAGGTTGGGGATACAGCCCCGGCGTTGGCTACCGGTTGGTGTGGCGGAATGCGGAATGCGGAATGCGGAATGCGGAGCGCAGACTGCAGACCGCAGACGGCGGACGGCAACTGGTAGCGCCCGATGTTAAGGTGCTGGAGCGTGAACTGGTGGCGGTAGCGGCGGATGCGGCGGTGAGCACTTTACGGGAGCGGGGAGAGCCGACGGCATGGACGGTCTTACACGCAGCCGTGTACACAGAACTTGCCAGGCGAGATCTGCTGGCGCGCGCGGCGGCAGTCCCAGAGGGTGGTCCCCAACCCTTCTCGTTCGTCGAAGGTGCGGTCCGCCAGGCGCTGGAGACTGCCCCGCTGGTGAAACTGGCAGAGCGAGAGGAGATGGAGGGCACGCTGTGGTGGCTGGCAGACCCGTGCCGGGTCGCTGAACCACTGGCCGAGCGGGTCGAACTCCTGGTGCGGGATCTGCTCCTCCAGCAGCCCGTGTGGAGCCTGGAAGAACTGATGGACGCGGTCTACGCCCGCTTCTCCGGCTCGCTCACGCCCGACCTCGCGCTGGTGCGGGTCTGCATTGCCTCGTACAGCGCCCAGGAGGGCCAGGCCCTTCGCCTGCGTTCCGAGGATGACCCCCAGCGCCGTGCGGCTGAACTCGAGGCAGTGCGTGATGGCCTGG
The DNA here is from genome assembly GCA_035529535.1 of Anaerolineae bacterium. Classification (GTDB taxonomy): domain Bacteria; phylum Chloroflexota; class Anaerolineae; order B4-G1; family B4-G1; genus DATKWP01. The sequence goes on from DATKWP010000137.1 coordinate 756, forward strand.
CGGCGTTGGGAAAGCGGCTGGGGTTCAGCGTAAAGCGGCGTGGCGGCGGCTGGGACGTGCGCTGGCTGGAGGAGGGGCAGGAGGTGTACCTCTTCGCTGTCTCGGCCACGGCGATCCTCTCCCCCCACTTGCTGGGCCGGACTGCGGGGAGGAAGCGAAAAGGCCAGCCCGCTGGCGAGCGGGCGTACCGCTGCCTGGTTCTGCCCGGTGGGCGGGCGCAACTGGCCGGCCTCAAATTGCAGCGCGACCCGCGCCTGGCCCAGGCCGTCACCGTGGGAGGCTGGCGGTTCATCAAGTTCCGCCACCTGCGGCGCCTGGTCGCCGAGCCTGAACTCGACCGCCACGCGCTCAAGACCGTATTGGGGCTGGACCCGATCGCCGAGCAGGAAGTGGCGCAGATACCGTTGTTCTAGAGGATATTATGGTCTGTGGTCCGTGTTTCGTGTTTCGTGTTTCGTGGTGCGTGGTGCGTGAGTGCCAGACGGAATACGGAACACGCAGTACGCGATACGTAGAAGGAGCCTACCGATGAAAAAGGGCTATGTTGCCGTCTTGGTCATATTGTCCGTGCTGACGCTGGTGTCGCTGGCGCTCAACGGAGTCGTGATCTATGGGCTGCTGCGGGCGCGAGAGGTCGTGCTGGCGACCGTCGCCGATGCCCGCACCATCGTCACCGGTGCCGGCGATGATACCTTCTCCTATACCCTGGAAGTGAGGCAGCGGATTCCGATCGCGGCCAGCGTCCTCATCAACGAAGAGGTGACGGTGCCGATCAAGACCACCGTGCCGATCAAGACCACCGTCGTCGTGCCGATCAACCTCGGCATCATCTCCTACAACCTGGACGTGCCCATCCGTACTACCATTCCGGTGAACCTGAACTTTACCGTGCCAATCTCCCAGACGGTGGACATCTCCACGACGGTGCCACTGAACGTGGACGTGCCGATCCGCATCCCCATCGCCGACACGCCGCTAGTGGGATATCTCGAGCAACTGGATGATGCATTGGGGCGGATCGAGGAACGGCTGAAGCAGCCGTTGATAGCGCTTACCCCTCGCGAAGGTTAGAAGGGTTGCAGACAGGGGGGGAGTCATGAGTGATCCACGGCTGGAAAGGCTGGCTGCATTGCGCCAGAGGGCGCAGGAGGGAGGCGGGGCAGAGCGGGTCGCGCGCCAGCACGCCAGGGGCAAACTGACCGCCCGAGAACGGTTGGCGCTGCTGCTGGACGAGGGGTCGCTCAACGAATTGGAGCCTTTCGTCTCCTCGCGGGGGGACGAACTCGACCCTTCGGCGGAGCGGTATCCTGGCGACGGGGTGGTCACCGGCTACGGGCGGGTTGACGGCCGGACCATCTACGTCTATGCCCAGGACTTTACCATCTACGGCGGGACGTTGGCGGAGATGCACGCGCAC
>DATKWP010000138.1:0-4025 GCA_035529535.1 Anaerolineae bacterium
CTGGGGGCAGAACGGGGCACCGCGGCCAAGGGCGTGGACCCGGCTATAGCAGGCCTCATTGAGCGTGCCGATTGAAGGCATACAGTACGGCTATCAGCCAGACGTAACTGCTCGTGGTACGGTCTATGCAAGATCACTGCGAACGCAGATCAACGCAGACCAACGCAGATTTTCGCAGACAAGAACAGAAGAATATGCAGGATCACTGCGAACGCAGATCAACGCAGATCAACGCAGATTTTCGCAGACAAGAACAGAAGAATCAGCGTTCATCTGCGTTCGTCAGCGTTCATCTGCGTTCCTCTGAGTCCGTCCGCGTTCACCAGCCAGGCGGCGAAACCGGGCGGAAACGTGCGCCGTAGACGCGGTCGTCGGCCCAGACGAGGAAGCGCCGGGCGCGCGGGACGTGGATCGCGACGTGGGCCACCGTGCGGTGAAACGGCGCCGGTGGCTTGGACCAGGGGCACACGACCTGGCAGATGGTGCAGGCCGAGCCCAGGTGGCCCCAGTAGAGCAGACACTTGACGGGGTCAATCTGCCACTTGCGCACTCCACGCACCACCACCTTTTCCCCCTTGGGGATTGCCCCGGAAGGGCAGTTGGCGGCACATTTCAGGCACTTGGTACAGAAATCCTGCACGCCCAGGTCCACCGGCGGGTCCAACGCCAGCGGCAGGCCGGTGGTGACGCAGGCCAGGCGCAGATTTGTCCCCAGCCGCGGATGCAACAGGTAGCCACAACGCGCCAACTCCCCCAGCCCCGCGTCTACTGCCACCGGCACCACGAGCACACCATAGTTGCGCAGGTGGTGGGCGCGCGCGGGCCAGCCCAGTGCCCGGACGTAGGCGGCCAGTTGCGTCGCCACCAAGGCGCTGAGCGCATAGACCCGCCCGACCTCGAAATCGGAGAATGGGGTGCCGCCGGTGCGCAGGAGGTCCCGGTCCTGGGAAAAGGCCAGCGAGATGGCGGTGTGGTGGGTGACCTCGAGCGGGTCGCCCCACCCGAGATCCCGGTAATGCTCAGGCAGGCCGCCAAAATGGGGCGGGTTGGGCCGGTGGCCGGCGAAAAAGGGCGGGGTACCCCGGTGGCTGTAGACCCAGGCCGGGTTGAGGGGGCCGATGCGCACGTCGCCGGCCCCCAGGCAGCGGGCCAGCCGCTTGATGCGCGTGGCCATCTCCAGCGGGTCGGCTTCCACCCGCGTGGGAGCCACCTCACCGTCCACCACGTCCGGCAACGCCAGGCCGGCCACGGGGCCAAAGGTCGCGCGGTAGAGGGCCGCGTCTACCTGGGACGCACTCGCCTCAGGCCGGTTGACCGCCTGGATGAAGGTCGCGATGCGGCGGTCAATCTCGACCAGTTCCGGGTGGGCGCCGTGGTAGGCCCGCTCCTGAGGGCTACCGGGCACCAGCCGCTCGCGGGCAAAGACCGTGTCCCGCTCGTCAAACCGCTTCAATTCCCCGACGACTTCATAGGTCGGATGACGCATCAACCTCACCCCTCATTCGCCAATCGCCAGCGACGCACTCGCCGGCCTTTCCCATTCGCCCGTAGTGTACCACAAGCGCAGGTGGGCGCCAACTTTGTGCCCCCTGGCTTTGTGCCCCCTGGCAAGCAGTGGTATACTTGCTGCCGGAACCTGGTCCCCGGTGTACGCACCGACCTGATCCCTGACCACCAATCCTTGATACCTGACGAGGGTAAACACTATGGCAAACGACTCGCTGGCCAAGTTAGCACATCTGCGGCAGGTAGACGAGACGTGGGAGAGCACGGTCCGGCGCATGCGGGCCTGGATCACGCCCCGCAACCAGCCCCCGCACCGCCCCTACGTCATCCTGACGGTATCTCGGAACGGCAACGTCGCCGGTAGTGAGATCGTCGAGGATATGCCATCTCCTGAGCATTTCCTGGACGCACTCGCCCAGGCGATGCGCCGCCCAATCCTGGGGGGTGGGAAGAAGCGCCGTCCCACCACGATCTACGTGGACGACAAGGCACTGGTCGAGGCACTGGCCCCTCGCTTGCAAGAGATCGGCATCCGCTGTGAATACCAGCACATCCTGCGCTACGTAGACCAGGCCATGTTGAGCATGGAGCAGTTCATGACCAAGCAGGAGCCGATCCCGGGCCTGCTCAAGTCGCCCGGCGTGACCCCCCACATGGTGAACGGGCTGTTCGCGGCGGCGGCATCCTTCTACCGCGAAGCCGCCTGGCGTTGGATAGACGATTCCCATCCCATCGAGGTACGTTACCCACCCGACGGCCGGCGGTACTATGCCGCCGTGATGGGGCACGGCGGCCAGGTGTACGGCCTGGCCCGCTACAACACAGCCGAGGAGATGAAAGAGATCTACTCTGGCGCGCCGCCCGACCGGCTGATCGGACGGCTGGAGTGGACCTCGCTCATGTTCGGCGAGGTGACGGAAATGCCCTTCGACGACCTCGACGACATGGACAAGTACGGCTGGCCAGTAGCCGGGGAACTGGCCTACCCGCTCCCGCTCCGGATCACCCGCGCCGGACAGCCTGCCCGCCCTGGCAAGTCGGACCTCTTGTGGTTCGAGGCCGCCCTGTTGGCCATTCCGACGTTCGTGCAGGACTATCTGCAGGCGGATCAAGGGTTCCCTCGCCCGGCCGAGACGACCCTGACGGTGACCACGGCGGATGGTGAGAATTCCATCTACCTGTGCTATCCCGTGCCTGGCTTCCAGGTCCCTCAGGAGGCGGACTGGGTGGCCGCCGAGATGGCAAGAGAAGCGCAGGTGAAGGCTGCGCGCCAACGCAACGATGAACTCTTGCACACCTTCGTGCAGTGGCTGGCCCGCCAGGACCTCTCGCGGAAGACCATCCAGCGCCACCAGGACAACGTATCCTTCTTCGCCGACGCCTACATGGTGTCCGAAGGAGGGAGTGGAGAGAGTCCCCGCCCGGCCAACGAAGCCAATCCGGCGGACGTAGACGAGTTCCTGGCCGATTGGTTTCTGCACGAGGCGGCCTGGCCATCCGCCGGCACGCTCAAAGCGAGCATGGCCTCGCTCAAAAAGTTCTACGCCTGCCTCAAGGAAACGGGCCACATGGAGGCCGGGAAGGCGGACGAGATCCTGCAAACGCTGGAGACCGATCGAGAGTATTACATCCAGACAGCCCAGGAGTACGAAGAAGAGAACTTTTGATGAGGACTGCAACCACAATAAAAGGAGACACTGCCATGAGCCGAATTCCAATTGCCCTTCAGATGTATTCAGTTCGCGAGGAATGCGAGCGGGACCTGCCCGGCACACTCAAGGCCGTCGCCCGCATGGGATACGATGGAGTCGAGTTTGCCGGCTATTATGGGCTTACGGCACAGGAACTGCGCACGATGCTGGACGACCTGGGGCTATCCGTCGCGGGCACGCACATTGGCCTGGACACTCTGGTGGGCGACCCGCTGGCGAAGACGATCGAGTTTAACCACGTACTGGGCAACCGCTATCTCATCGTGCCGTGGTTGCCTGACGAGGTTCGCGACTCCCACGCGGCCTGGCTAAAGACGGCCCAGCAGTTCAACGAAATCGCCGCTCGCCTGGGCGAGGAAGGGATGATGACCGGCTATCATAACCATAACGTCGAGTTTACGCCGATGGAGGGCGAACTGCCCTGGGACACCTTTATCAGCAACACGCGGCAGGACGTGATCATGCAACTCGACACCGGCAATGCACTAGACGGTGGCGCTGACCCCGTCCCCTTCCTGGAGCGTTACCCCGGGCGGGCGGTCACCGTGCACCTGAAGGAGTACTCCCCGACGAACGACAAGGCCATCATCGGGGAGGGGGACGTGCGCTGGGCCGAGGTGTTCCGGCTGTGTGAGACGACCGGCGGGACCCGCTGGTACATCGTCGAGCAGGAGGGTTACGCCTACCCGCCGCTGGAGTGCGTGGAGCGTTGCCTGCAGGCACTGAAGGGGATGGGAAAGTGAGCCAGCACACGAACGACGGTATAGCGCAAGAGATTCCTCGCTTCGCTCGGAATGACAAGCGGGG
>DATKWP010000139.1:0-2410 GCA_035529535.1 Anaerolineae bacterium
GCAACGACGACTTGCCCACGCCGGAGAGTCCCGCCACCACCGTCATCTTCCCGTGCAGGACCTTGCGCAACTTCCCTATCCCTTCGCCGGTGCGCGCGCTGGTAAAGAGCACCCGGTAACCCAGGTCCACGTAAGGCTGCAGTGCCGCGCGGCAGGCCGCTTCGTCCTCCGCCAGGTCAACCTTGTTCACACAGATGATCGGCACCAGGTTGTTCCGCTCGGCGGTGATCAGGTAGCGGTCCACCAGTTCCGGCCACAGATGTGGCTCGCGCCAGGACGCCACAATCAGCAACTGGTCCACGTTGGCGGCGATCACCTGTCGCAGGTGCGGGCTGAAGACGTCCGGCCGGGCCAGCACGCTCCGGCGTGGTAGCACCGCCTCGACGACGCCCTGGTCCGATCCGTTCCGCGATATCACCACCTCATCGCCAACGGCGACCACGTTGGTGAAGCCGGTATCTTGCGCACTGAGCGACCCGCGGATCCCACACACCAGGCTGCGCCCATCCACGTCCACGCGGCACAGGCTGCTGCTCACCTCGACGATGACGCCCCACTGGCCCGCCGCTTCTTCCGGGCCACTCGTGGACAGCGTTCCATCCGCTGGCAGGCCTTCCTCGTCGGCGTCCGTCTCTTCTTCGGCTTCTTCTTCCAGTGCGGCCAGCGCCTTCCAGATTTCCCGGCGGCGCTCCCGCTCCCCGCGCGGCATGATGCGCTCGCTGCGCGAGGAATCATCGAATTCGTCCAGGTCGTCGAGGCTGGCCGGCATCCATTCTTTGCAGCGTGGCCCTCTGGACTCACGGTTATGCTTGATCTGTTTGCGAACCTTGCGCATTTTCTCGGCAGCGTCGTGATGCTGCCACCGTCGTTCTTCGCGACTAGACACGGCTATGTTCCTCCAAATGATCAACAGGCTCCTGAATAGGAGAGTTTATCGCGTTGTGCCGGAGGGCATTCATGGCCCTCCAGGCAATGGTACGAAATCACGCTGGACATGACGAGACCGGTATCGTCTCATGGCCTCGTCACGCGCTGCGTCAGGCGAACTGACAGTCACCAGGCAGCAAAAAGCCACGAGCGGGGCGATCCTGTCACCACCTCGTGGCCTGAGGGTTAGTTGGAGGTTGTACGCGGAACCTTACGCACCCCACCCCTCAAGCAAAGGACGGCGAGCAAGACCGGCACCCAAGCCGACAACTTCGACACAATATACCTTTGTCATTTGCCCGCCTCCTTTCTTGATGGATACGGTCTCGTAAGATGGGCGCAATTGTACGCCAAAACCGGAATTTGTCAAACGTGGGACAATCCCGACCGCGAGAACCACGAAAGAGCCACGAGAGACGCGCAAGGCTTTCGCGATCCAGGCTTCTCTGCCCACGCCACCAGCGGCCTACCATAGCAAACCATGCACATCTGCCACTTGCCTACTCTCGCTATATACACTATACTCTGTGCATGAAGGGCGGAACACGGAACACTCAATATGGAGCCCGCCAAGTGAGGTATCCCATGAAGGTAGTCTTCATCTCACTCTTCAAACCTGGCTTCGGTGGCGGCGAGGGGCAGGCCGCCCACGAACTGGCCCAACACTTCGCCCCAGATCCTCACCAACTTTTTCGAGAATTGTGATTCCTAATGGCAGGGAGCTCAAGCGATACAATGCATCAGCGCCGTCGGCTGGTTCTGGATCACAAGAGGTTTAAGCAGGAGCCCTAAAGATGACGATTGGGGTTGTCGGTGAGCAGACCTTCGGCCTGGGCAATGGCAACCAGGCGGCCGTCAGCGGAAAGAAATGTCAGCGCCGGAGACTTGGCGCGGACGAGCTCCGATTGCACCCGCAGCGCCGAGGCCAGCTGCACAGCATCGTACGCACGCAGCGGATGCCTGGTGACCAATTCTCATGCCGCCTCAGCCAGTGCCCGGTCCAACTCGGCCACCTGGTACTGCATGTCCAGGTCGTAGCGGAAGGCCAGTGCCGCCCGAGTGACATCGTCCGGCGTCAGGCTACCCTCGCGCCGGCAACGCGCCAAGGCACTGAGCACTTCCACCCAGGTAATACGCGCGATAATCAATGGATTACGCTTTTCTGGATCGGTCAGGGCCTTGATCCAGGCCGATCCAGCTTCCGTGACATAGCGTTTGGCCAATGCGCTGCTGTCGAGGAAGTAAAGGCTCACCCTTCCCCCCTGTCTTCGATGATGACCTCCGAAAGGGGCTTACCTGGCGCGTGTCCCAGTCTGTCGGCCAATTCGCGGCGCTCTTCTTCCGCCATGGGAGCCACACTGGAGCGACGCGGCGGTGGAGTGAGCAGCCCTGCCGCAACCAGGGCACGGATAGCCGCCTCTCCCTCATCTTCCGCAGGCTCTTCTGGCAGAACCTGGAGCCGCACCATCTGGCGTTCCTGCAA
>DATKWP010000140.1:0-5154 GCA_035529535.1 Anaerolineae bacterium
TCCACGAGTGGATGACCTACGTCGGGGTGAGCACGTTGGTGCTGGCCGGGGCCGGTGTGGGGACGTGGTGGCGCAGACCAGAGGCGCGCCGGTGGATCGTCTGGTTGGCCGGTTTGTTCGTCGGAGCGACCTGGTTCAGCCTGGGGGAGAATGGAGGATTGTTCCAGGCATTGTGGCGCGTCGTGCCGGCGTTGGGGCTGCTGCGGGTGCCGCCCCGGGCCTGGGTGCTGGTGGTGTTTGCGGCCGCGGTGCTGGCGGGGTTGGGGGTGGAGGGGATAGGGGGGCAGGAGACAAGGAGACAAGGAGACAAGGAGACAAGGAGCAGGGAGCACGAGGCAAGAAGCGGACCAGGATCTGTCTTATGCCATTTGCCATTTGCAAAGAGAGCAAGGCGAGTGGGGCGCTGGTTGGCGCTTTGCACCGCGGCCTTTCCACCGCTCCTCGTGGTTGGATACCGGCTGTTCGTGGGGGCTCCTCCGCTCAACCTGGTCATGTTCGGCGTTGTGACTCCTCTGGCGATGGCAATCCTGGCAATTCTCCATTCTCCATTCTCCATTCTCCCTTCTCCGCTCCTCGGTCTCGCTGCCGTGGTGCTGATTGCAGTGGACCTGCTGGTGGTAGATGCAACGCTGATCGAGGTGCGGTCACCGCAGGAGGTGTTCTCTGCTGGCCGGGCCGCGGCAGTGTGGCTGGCGGCACAGCCCGGCCGTTTTCGGGTGTATTCGCCCAGTTACAGCATCCCGCAGCACGTGGCAGAACTATATGAACTGGACTTGGCCGACGGTGTGGATCCAATACAGCTGCGCGCCTACGCCGACTACCTGACCCGTGCGGCGGGGCTGGAGCCGCAAGGGTATAGCGTGACGCTGCCCCCCTTCCCCGAGGAGGCCGACGTGCGCACGGCGCTGAAAGACGTGGTGCCCGATACCAAGATGTTGGGCCGGCTGGGAGTGCGCTACGTGGCGGCCGCTTTCCCGATCGTGGATTCCACTCTGCTGCTGGCCGGCGAGTTTGATGGGGTGTACGTCTATCGAAACGAGCAGGCCCGGCCAGTAGCAGACGCAGAGGGGGATGGCGTGATCGCGCTATCGGATGGGACGACGCTGTTCCGGTATCGTTCGTGGCCGGTGTACGCAGGCTGGGCCGTATCGGGCGCGACGGCGGCCGGTTTGGTGGCCGCCGGGTTGGTGAGGTGGCGGCGGAGGCGGCGTGCCGATGGCTGATTTGCCCGCGCGATCCCCAACTTGCAGCGCACGTGAGTGGCGCTTTGTGCTGGCCTTCAGTATCCTCGCCCTGGCCATCACCTCGATCCCCTACGTACTGGGCGCGGCCCTGGCCACGGAGAGCCGCGTCTTTGGCGGCTTCGTCTACGCGGTCGAGGACTGCTACTCCTACCTGGCGAAGATGCGGCAGGGGGCCGAAGGAGCCTGGTTGTTCCACATCGTCTACACGCCGGAGCCGCACCCGGGCGCGCTATTTTTCCCTTTCCACCTGCTGTTGGGCAAGGTGGCGGCGCTCGTGCCGGGCGGTGACCTCACGGCGCGCATGGTGTGGGTCTACCACGGAGCGCGGGTGGCCTGTGGATTGGTGCTGCTGCTGGCGGTGTATCGCTTCCTGGCCGAGTTCACGGAGCGGGTGGCGGTACGGCGGCTGGCCTGGCTGATGGTGACCTTCGGTGGCGGGCTCGGCTGGCTCCTGGTCGCCCTGAGGCAGCCGGATTGGCTGGGCAGCGTGCCGCTGGATTTCATTCTCCCGGAAGGGTTCACGTTTCTGGTCCTGTACGCCTTCCCCCACATCGCCCTGGCGCGCGCACTCCTGCTAACAGGCCTCCTATCCCTGCTGAAAGCCTGGCACTTCCCCTCCCCCCCACCTCCCACCACGAAATACAGAACACGCAACACGCATCACGAAACACGTTTCACGTTTCACGTTTCACGCTTCACGTTTCACGTTCCACGTCTTCCCTGTTCTGTGCTACTATCCGGCCTGGTGTGGCTCCTGATGGGTCTCATCGTCCCCTTCTACGTAGCGGTGGCGTGGGCCGTGATGGGGGCGGCGTGGCTGGCGTTGGCAGTCCGAGAGCGGCGGCTGCCCTGGCGGGAAGGGTTGGCGGCGGGAGGAGCCGCCCTCGTCTCTGCGCCCATCGTGGCCTACAGCGCGTGGGTGTTCTCGACCGATCCCGTATATGCGACGTGGGCAGCGCAAAATCGGATCCTCTCGCCGCACCCGTTGCACTACCTGGCAGCGTATGGGGTGTTACTGGTGCTGGCAGGCGTAGCGGTGCGGAGTGCCTGGCGGGAAGAAGGGAGCGGGTGGTTGGCGCTGGCCTGGGTGGGGGTGGTGCCGGTGTTGGTCTACCTGCCATTCAACCTGCAGCGGCGACTGGTGGAGGGGGTCCAGGTACCCCTGAGCCTGTTGGCCGCCCTGGGAGTCTCAAGTCTGCGGCAGCAGGGGTTGAGGTTACGGGTGCTCTCAGGCCTACTGGTGCTCGGGCTGTCGCTCACCAACGTGCTGCTGATCGCCGGGAGCTGCCTTACCCTTCAAGGACAGCCTGCTCCAATCTACCAGGATGCGGGGGAGGTGGCAGCACTGGACTGGCTCAGCGGACAAGCCAAGCCCGACGACGTGGTGTTGGCGGCTTATCATACGGGCAACTATCTGCCGGTGCGGGTGAGGGCGCGGGCCTTCGTGGGGCACGGCCCAGAGAGCGTAAACGCCGATGACAAGAAGGCGCTGGTAGCCCACTTTTTCGATGTGGTGACGGACGACGGTTGGCGACGACGGCTGCTGGTACAGTACAGTGTGGACTATGTCTTCTGGGGCCCCAGGGAGCGGGCATTGGGGACGTTCGATCCAGGAGAGGCACAGTACCTGAAGCCGGTCTACCATCAGGGTGACTATACGCTGTTCGAGGTCAACGTGTGACTGAGCGAACCGTGGTGGCGCGATCCGAGTGGCGTTGGGTGCTGGTCATCGGGCTGGTAGCCCTGACGATGACCAGTGTACCCTATCTACTGGGGTGGTCGTTGGAGACACCGGAACGAGTCTTTAGCGGTTGTGTTCTCCTCATTGACGACTGTACCTCCTACCTGGCAAAGATGCGGCAGGGGGCCGCAGGGGCCTGGCTGTTCCACATCGCCTACACGCCAGAGCCGCACCCGGGCGCGCTATTCTTCCCTTTCCACCTGCTGCTGGGCAAGGTGGCGGCGCTCGTGCCAGGCGGAGACCTCACGGCGCGATTGGTGTGGGTCTACCACGCCGCGCGGGTGGTCTGTGGGTTGGTGCTGCTGCTGACGGTGTATCGCTTCCTGGCCGAGTTCACCGGGCAGGTCGCGCTACGCCGGTTGGCCTGGCTGATGGTGACCTTGGGTGGCGGCCTCGGCTGGTTGCTGATTGCACTTGGACAGCCGAACTGGCTGGGCAGTCCACCACTGGACCTGTACTTGCCAGAAGGTTTCGCCTTCCTGGCCCTGTATGGCTTCCCGCACATCGCAGCAGCCCAATCGTTGCTGCTGGGGGGGATCCTATTCCTCGTGAGAGCCTGGCGCCCGGCCTACGCAACACGCAACACGCAACGCGTGTTTCGTGTTGCGTGTTGCGTGTCATTGGCCGGTCTGGCCTGGCTTCTGATGGGCTTGATCGTCCCTTTTTACGTCCCCGTGGCGTGGGCCGTGACAGGAGCAGCCTGGCTCGCCCTGGGGCTCCGGCAGAGAAGGCTGCCCTGGCGGGAGGGACTGCTGGCGGGAGGAGCGGCACTCGTCGCCGCCCCGATCGTGGTCTACAGCGGATGGATGTTTGCCACCAACCCGGTGTATGCGACCTGGGCAGCGCAGAACCAGATCCTGTCCCCACACCCACTGCACTACCTGGCGGCGTATGGAGCACCGCTGGTACTGGCAGGCCTGGCGGCGCGAAAGGTCTGGCGAGAAGAAAAGATGGGCTGGCTGTTGCTGGCCTGGGTGGGCCTCGCGCCGGTGCTGGCCTATCTGCCGTTTAACCTGCAGCGACGCCTGGTGGCAGGAGTGCAGGTGCCCTTGAGCCTGCTGGCGGCCATGGGGGCTATGCCATCGAGACACCTGGCGCAACGGTGCCTGGCTGTAGCATTGCTTGCGACTATGCTCCCCACCAGCCTCTTCCTGGTGGCCAGTACCAGTGCCTGGATGTTTGACACTCCCCCACCCGCGTTCCGCGATGCTGCCGAAGTCGCCGCGCTCGACTGGCTGAGCGGGCAGGTCCAATCGGAGGACGTGGTCCTGGCCGCGTATGACACGGGCAACTATCTGCCGGTGCGGGTGGTAGCCAGGCTCTTCCTGGGCCATGGCCTGGAGACGGTGGACGCTCAGGAGAAGGAGGTCTTACTGGCACACTTTTTCGACGCCGCGACGGACGATGCCTGGAGACGCCATCTGCTGGCACAATACGGCGTAGGCTATGTCTTTTGGGGACCAGCAGAACGAGCCCTGGGAGGCTTTGACGCAGGCCACGTACCGTATCTGAAGCAATTGTACAGCGCGGGGGGATACACTGTGTTCGAGGTTCGGCGGTAGAGGGAGCAGGGAGCAAGAGGCGGGGAGAACACGGATTGGCAGGATTGACGGATCAGGAGGCAGGATGCTAGGGGAAGGGATTGGGGAGCAGGAAGCAAGAGGCGGGGAGCAAGAGGCCAGAAGTGGGTGGGGCTTGATCAGTCGCCGCCTGCCATTCGCCATTCGCCATTTGCGATTTGCTGATTTGCCATTTGCCATTTGTCATTTGTCATTTGTCATTTTCCTCTTGTGGCGCCCCCTCTTCGCCGGCCAGTCCTTCTTCTGGGGCACGCCGCTCCTACAGTTCGTGCCGTGGCAACGAATGGCGGCCGCGACGTGGCGTACAGGCCATCTGCCTCTGTGGAACCCACTGGTAGGCTGTGGCGCGCCGCTGGCCGCCAACTACCAGGTGGCGGCTTTCTATCCGCTGAACTTGCTCTACCTCCTCCTGCCGGCCGAGGTAGCCTTGAGTTGGACGACGGCGCTGCACCTGGCGCTGGCCGGCTGGGGCATGTATTGCTGGGGCCGCGCCGTGGGGCTGGAGCGCTTTCCGGCAACTATTGGCGCGTTCGCCCTTTCGGGCAGCGGCTTCCTGGTGGCCCGCGTGGCCCTATTTCCCAGCATGGCC
>DATKWP010000141.1:0-2297 GCA_035529535.1 Anaerolineae bacterium
GCTGTGCCTGCTGGCCGCCTACCTCGGCTCCCTGGACGCCGCTGTGCGGGCAGAGTATCCCCTGGCCAGGAGCGCGGTGGGGCACATCTCGCGGTTCCTGGCCGTAGAAGCGTGCTACCTGCTCTACTACCTGGGCTGGGAATTCTTTTTTCGCGGCTTTATGCTGTTCGGCCTGGAGAAGCGCTATGGGCCTGCCGTCGCCATCCTGGTACAGACGATCCCCTCGGCGCTCGTCCACATCGGCAAGCCCGCCAGCGAGAGTTTCGCCGCCATCGCGGCGGGGCTGGCGTTCGGCTACGTGGCCGTGCGCACCCGCTCCATCTTCTACCCGCTCGTGCTGCACGCCATGGTGGGGATCGGCACGGACGTGGCCGTGACGCTGCCACGCGGGGGATGAAGTGGTACGATGGAAAGGAGAGCGACCATGCAGCGCGCATTGGTAACCGGGGCCAACGGGTTCGTCGGGGCGACCCTGTGCCGCAAGTTGGTGGAACAGGGGGTCAACGTGCGGGCACTGGTGCGGCGTACCAGCGATCTTTCCCTCCTGCAAAGTGTCCCGGTCGAGCAGGTGGTGGGCGCTTTGGAGGAGCCTGCCTCGCTGTTGGAGGCGACCCGTGGGGTGGAGGTGGTCTATCACGTTGCTGCAGCGGTGACGGATTGGGGCGAACTGGCATATTTCCGGCGGGTCAACGTGGAGGGCACCCGCGCCGTGCTGGAGGCCGCGGCGCAGAACGGGGTATCACGCTTCGTCTACGTCAGTTCCGTGGCCGTCCATTCCTTCACCGGCGCTCAGGATATGGACGAGTGTTCGCCGCAGTGGCCTACACCCTTCCCCTACTGCCAGTCCAAGCGCGAGGCCGAGGCGCTGGCGCTGGCCTACCACCGGCAGGGCCGTATCTCCGTCACCATCGTGCGGCCCGGGGACGTGTACGGGCCGGGGGATCGGGTGAGCCTGCTCGGCTTTGCCCCGCTGCTCGAGCGGGGGTGCATGGCGACCGTCGCCGGGGGGAACCGCGTGGGAGCCTTCGCATACGTGGAGAACCTGGCCGACGGGTTGATCCTGGCCGGGACCCGCCCAGAGGCTGCTGGGGAGGCTTATGTCATCACCGATGGTATCAGACTGACGTGGCGGGGGTATTTCGAGAAACTGGCGGCGGCGCTGGACCTGCCCGGCCCGAGGTTTTCGGTGCCGCCAGACTTGGCGTACGCGGTGGCTGCGCTGCTGGAGGCCACCTATCGCCTGCTGCGCATCCAGCACAGGCCGCCCATCACGCGCTACCTGGTGACGCACCTGAGCAAGGACTTTCACTTTAGCATCGCCAAGGCGCAGCGAGAACTGGGATATGAGCCACTCGTCGGCGTGGACGAGGCCATCCGCAGGACGGCGGCGTGGTACAGGGCGGTGGTGCGAGGGGAGAAGGCAATCTCTATCGGCGATGTTCCTCCATCCAACGGACGGCATAATCCACGAGCGTGCGCTGCCGGATGAGCAGAGCCTGCGCGCACGCCACCCGTCCGCAGCGGACACCTCCGGTTGCACGACCGAAACTCTCGCCGATGGCGGTAAAGTCGGAGTCGTCAATGTGGATGTTCTGTATCCTCACCCATGCCCGATGGCCGTCAACGAGCAGCGGTGCTCCCGTCTCCACTATGCACCGGCCGGGATAGGAGGCCCGATACTCCGCCAGGTGGAGCGAGGTGTTATTCTCGTGGCCCACGCCCAACAGCAGGATCCAGCCATCCAGGTCGTACACCCGGGCCAGGGGTGCCCCCTCGCCCATCCCGAAATTGAGCGCGTGGTTCTCGGTCACCTGGGCGGCCTGGGCTCCCCACGCCGCAAATGACAACTGAGGGTGGCCGCTGCGCAGCACTCCCCTCTGCTTCCGAAACGTCTCGGGAATGACGCCCATCCCGCGCGTCGGCGTCAGGTCAGGATCGTAGGGTGGCATGGTCTCCCGGATGGTGTCCCACCACGCCTGGGGCACGGGCGGGTGTTGCCAACCCGCCGGGTCCGATAGATCGCCGGAGTGGGCGGGCATCACCAGCGTCCCCTGCTGGCCCAGCGCTGCTTCGAGCGCCAGGATGACGGCGACGGGGCCGCCACTCACCCAGCCGAGCGCACGCAACGAGGAGTGGGCCAGGAGGACCAGGCCCGGTACGACGCCCAGGGCGCTCAGGTCGGCTCTGATGGACTCGACCGTCGCCGGGGGTCCTGGTGTACGTTCGACAGCGTCACGTTCTCCCATTCCTTATCCCAAAAAGTGCGCGACGAGACCTGCCACTTCCCTGGGCTTGCG
>DATKWP010000142.1:0-2177 GCA_035529535.1 Anaerolineae bacterium
ACGCCGGCTCAGCGACTGGATCTGGCGTTTCAGGCCTATCAATTCGCTTTGGATGTAGTGCGTCTGACAGAACGGCGCCGGCACCCCTTCCTATCTCCTGAGATACTCAACTGGCGTATCACCAGGCGCATGCAGGGAGACCCATCGTTAGGTAGGTGAGACGGTGGAACAAGTCCGCGATTACGAACTCAAAGCCCTGTTCACTTACGCGATCAACGTGTTGGAGCGACTTGACATCCCCTACATGGTGGTAGGTGGTTTTGCAGCGATCTTCTATGGTGAGCCGCGCCTGACCCTCGATGTGGACATCATTGTGGATATAAAGTGGCACCACATTGCGCCATTCATACAAGCCTTTCCGATTCCCGACTACTACGTCAGTGAGGAGGGCATCCGCGATTCACTACGACGACGCTATCCGTTCAACGTTATTCAACCGACAACTGGGGCAAAAGTGGACCTCGTTCCTCTGCCGCACGACCCACTTACCCAGGCTGCTTTCCGGCGCCGTCAAAGATTGGAGTACGACGAGTTTGGTCACTCAGCGATTTTCATCACGCCCGAGGATATCGTTCTGGCCAAACTGATCGCGTTTCGAGAAATGGAATCTGATAAGCACCTGCGCGATGCACGAGGGGTACTCATCACCCAATGGGGGACACTGAACATCAAGGCCATCCGGCGTGGCGCTCATGCAGCCGGCGTGCTCGACCAATTTGAGTTGCTATTCGAATCCGCCCGTCAGGTTGTGGATCTCTCCGAAGAAGACGAGGGATGACTCGGAATGATACGCGTACTCTCTCGTGAAGACGTACGCCGGGCGCTACCGATGCGCCAGGCGATCGAGGCGATGAAGCGGGCGTTCGCCCAGCTTTCCACCGGCCAGGCCAACGTACCGCTAAGGGTCCCGCTTCAGGTGAACCGCCACAACGGCGTCACGCTGTTCATGCCGGCCTACCTGGCCGCCGACGACCAGATGGCAATCAAGATCGTCTCGGTCTTCAACGACAATCCGGCCAAAGGGTTGCCGCTCATCCACGCGCTGGTCGTCGTCGTGGACGCGACGACGGGCACACCCGCAGCCGTGATGGACGGGACATATCTCACCGCGCTGCGCACGGGCGCGGCCTCCGGCGCTGCCACGGACCTGCTGGCTCGCCCGGACGCGCACACGACCGCTATCTTCGGCGCGGGCGCCCAGGCACGCACGCAACTGGAAGCGGTGTGCGCGGTGCGTCCCATCCAGGAAGCGTGGGTCTACGATGTGGCCCCGCAACAGGCTGCCGCCTACGCCAGGGAGATGAGCCAGTATCTATCGCTCCCGGTGAGAGTCGCCGGGACGCCGGCCGAGGCAGTGCGCCAGGCCGACGTCATCTGTACGGCCACGACCTCCGCCAGCCCCGTGTTCGGCGACGCCGACGTGCGGCCGGGGACACACATCAACGCCGTCGGTGCCTACACGCCCCAGATGCAGGAGATCCCGGCCGCGACCGTACTGCGGGCCAGGGTCGTGATTGACCACCGCGAGGCCAGCCTGGCCGAGGCCGGGGATGTATTGATCCCCCTCCAGCAAGGGCTGATAACGATTGACCACATCTACGCGGAACTGGGGGAGATTGCCGCCGGGCGCAAGCCGGGGCGCGCGACGCCGGAGGAGATCACGCTCTTCAAGTCGGTGGGGGTGGCCGTGCAGGACGTGGCGGCGGCGAGCGCAGTGCTGGAGGCGGCCCGGCGGCTGAACCTGGGCACCGAGGTGGCGCTGTAGCGGACCTGGAAACGTTTATCACTGAATTCGTGCTGCAACAGGTGGCCGAGGCAGGCACAGAGACCCGCTACCGGCTGCCCCTCGTAGGTTTTGCGGATGCGGCCGATCCCCGCTTTGCTCAGTTGCGGGAAATCGTTGAGGCTGCACACTGGCTCCCCTCTGACCTGCTGCCAGGGGCGCGCTCGGTGGTCGCTTTTTTCTTGCCTTTCGCCGAAGAGATCGTGCAGGCCAACCGGGCACACCCGCACGACGTGGCGCGCGAGTGGGCAGCGGCCTACGTCGAGACGAACGCGCTCATCAACGACGTCAGCCGGAACCTGATCGCGGCGCTGGCCCAACGCGGGGTGCGGGCAGCGGCCGAACCGGCCACACACAACTGGGACCCGGTCACGCTCGTCAGCCGCTGGTCGCA
>DATKWP010000143.1:0-2617 GCA_035529535.1 Anaerolineae bacterium
AAGTGCTTGTGCGCATCCTGGGTGCTGGCATCTGCGCGGGCGACGTCAAGTGTTTCAGCGGCGCCCCGTTGTTCTGGGGAGATGAATACCGCCAGGGGTACTGCCAACCGCCGGTCACCCCGGGACACGAGTTCGTGGGGGAGGTAATCGCCCTGGGTGAAGGCGCGGCGGTCAAGTACGGCCTGGCCATCGGCGATTTGGCGATCTCTGAGCAGATCGTTCCTTGCTGGAAATGCCGCTTCTGCCAACGGGGCCAGTACTGGATGTGCGAGAAACACGACGTCTACGGCTTTCGGCAGCGAACCCTTGGCGCTATGGCAGAGTATATGGTATTCCCTGCCGACGCCATTAACCACAGGGTCCCCGAAACACTCGAACCACGGCAGGCGATCTACATTGAGCCCCTGGCCTGCGCCATTCACGCTGTACAACGCGGCGAAATCGAACTGGGCGATACGGTTGTCATCGCCGGCTGTGGCCCACTGGGCCTCGGGATGGTTGCGGCCGCCCGGCTGAAGAATCCGAGTTGCCTGATCGCGCTTGACCTGCAACCTTCCCGTCTGGAAGTAGCCCGAAGGTGCGGTGCTGACCTGGTACTCAACCCCTTGGAAGTGGACGTGGTCGCTGAGGTGCGGAAACTCACAGGGGGATACGGTTGCGATGTCTATATTGAAGCAACCGGTCACCCCCAGTCTGTGGTTCAGGGGCTCCACATGATCCGGCGCTTGGGGACCTTCGTGGAGTTCAGCGTGTTCGGTGAGCCGGTGACGGTGGATTGGACAATCATCGGCGATACCAAGGAACTCGACATCCATGGTGCCCACCTCGGGCCTTATTGTTATCCTCTGGCGATGGATATGCTGGTCAAGGGGCAGGTCCCGGTGGATGACATTGTGACTCATGTGTTCCCCTTTGAGCAATTCGGCGAGGCATTCCATCTGGTTCTGGAGTCGAAAGACTCCATCAAGGTGATGTTGAGGCCCTGATGCGCTAGCAAGGAGGTTGGGTATGTTTCTGGGGATGGCCTATCATCCGGATTACTGGCCGAAGGAACGCTGGCCGATCGACGCCAGGCTCATGGCCGAATGCCACATCGAGGCCGTTCGGGTGGGCGAGTTCGCGTGGTGTCGCCTTGAGCCTCGCGAGGGGCAGTTGGACTTTAGGCGGTCCCTTTCGTGTTTTTCGCGAGATTTCGCGCCTTTCGTGATCCAAATGCCCTCCCCACGGCAATACAAGTGCCCCCAGCACCGGCTGTTCCACGCCGGTGCGGCCCATGCGAAATCCGCCCTTCCCCTGCCGGAATCCTTCCCAGCACCGGCTGTTCCACGCCGGTGCGGCAATTGACGGCCTGAGCAGAACAACTATAATTCAGACAGCCGTCCCCAGGGGTGGGGGGCGATGATGAAAGGAGAACACCTATGGCTACCTATATTATGCTCAGCAGCGTGACTGACGAGGGTGCCAAGACCATCAAGGATAACGCCACCCGCATCAAAGAAGTCAACAAAGAACTGGAGGGATTTGGCGTCAAGGTGACGGCCCAGTACGCCGTACTGGGACCGTTCGATTTCGTCAACATCGTCGAAGCGCCCGACAATATGACCATTGCCCGCGCCTCGGCTGAACTGGCTTCCCGCGGCAGCGTCAAGATCCAGACGCTGGCTGCCATCCCCATTGACGAGTTCATCGCTGCATTCAGATAAGTACAGAGCCCCCCACCCCTATCCATCCCGTCGGCGCAATTGCACGAGATGCGAAAAGCAGTAGAATACACGGGTGTTGGTCAAGCAAGATAGATACTCAACACGGAAAAAGGAGGAAATTCCATGACCCTGAAAGACCTGGTACTCAAGAACCGCAGTTACCGCCGCTTCCACCAGGACGTCCCCGTAACCCTCGACACCCTGCGCGCCCTGGTGGACCTGGCCCGCCTCTCCGCCTCCGGCGCCAACCTGCAGCCGCTCAAATACGTCCTCAGTTGCGACCCCGCCACCAACGCCCGCATCTTCCCCCACACCCGCTGGGCCGGCTACATCAAGGACTGGGGCGGCCCCCAAGAAGGCGAACGCCCTGCCGCCTACGTCGTCATCCTGGGCGACACCGAGGTCGCCAAGAACTTTGGCTGCGACCACGGCATCGCCGCCCAGTCCATCATGCTCGGCGCCACCGAACTTGGCTTAGGCGGCTGCATGATCGGCTCCATTGACCGCGACGGCCTCCGCCAGACTCTGAATATCCCGCAGCGCTACGAAATCTTGCTCATCCTGGCCCTGGGCCAGCCCAAAGAGATCGTCGTCATCGAAGACCTCGGCCCCGACGGCAGCATCAAGTACTACCGCGATGCCCAGGCCGTGCACCACGTGCCCAAGCGCTCCCTGGCCGACCTGCTCGTGAAGGAGTACGGGCAGTAACCTGACCAGGATTTCCCAGGACGCAGACGCACGCAGAATAACACAGATTAACGCAGACAAAAACACAAAAATCCGCGTTCATCTGCGTTCATCCGCGTGCCCGGATTTGTCCGCGTTCATCTGCGTTCGTCCGCGTTCATCCGCGTGCCCGGATTTGTCCGCGTTCATCTGCGTTCGTCCGTGTTCATCCGTGTGCCTGGATTTGC
>DATKWP010000144.1:0-2109 GCA_035529535.1 Anaerolineae bacterium
TGCCCCTCCTGGCCCTGCTCACCGCGACGGGCGGGGCAGTCCTCGGCAGCGGGGTCTACTTCTTTGCCCCCCGGCTGCTGACCCCGGCGGTGCCCTTCCTGGTGCTCCTGGTCGCCTGGGCGCTGGACAGGCTGGGGCACCGTGGGAAGGGATTTCTGGTCGCCGGATTGGTGGTCCTGTGTGTGACTTATTGGCCCACTGCCAGCCGCTTCGTCTACGAAAAGAACCTGGAGGTGAGTGGCCCGTTCGACCCCCACGAATATCACGCGCTGTTGAGTGAGCGGGCACGGCCGGGCGATTTCGTCTTGTTCAACGAACTGGCGCTGGCCGGGTGGTACGAGATGGACCGCAGGCCGGAAGACCCTGCCTGGGGATACGCGCTGCGCTGGACACCCATCATCGAGCCGCTGGAACGCATTCAGCCCCGCGTCGAGCGAGCGGCCAGCGGATACACTCGCCTGTGGTTTGTGTTGTACCAGGGAGGCTCTGGGCCTGGCACAGGCCTGAAGGCGTGGCTGGACGAGACGCTGTACCCATTTAGCATGGAGTGGGGAAGCGACAGCCTCTTTCTATCGTACCTGGCTCCGAAAACCCCGTGGCTCGAGGTAGCGCCACGTGCCGATTTCGGCGATGCGGTCCGGTTGGAGACGGCGCAGTATAGCGCACAGGCAGGGCCAGCAGGCGAAGTGGGCGTCACCTTGCAGTGGCGTGCGCTCCGCGCTCCCCTGCCCAACTATCGCGTCGTCGTCCAGGTATGGGACGAGACGGGCGCGGTGCTGGCCCAGCGGGACGTGCGGCCGGCCAACTGGGAGCGCCCGACCCAGCGCTGGGCGGCGGGGGAGATCGTAGAAGACCGCCACGGCTTGCTACTCGCCGCACAGAGCAAGACCCCACTGCACCTGGCCGTTTCTCTCTACGACACCGACACCGGCGAAACCCTGCCCGTGGCCGGCAACCCATTCCTGGAACTGGGCACACTGTCCAGCGAACGGTAGCGAGTAGCGAATAAGCGAATGGCAAATCGCAAATCGCAAATGACGGATGGCCATACACGATACGCGATACGCGATGGGCGATAGGCGATAGGCGAGGGCAAATGACGGAACACGCAACACGCAACACGTTTCACGTTTCACGTTTCACGCTTCACGCTTCACGTTTCACGTGTCCCTCGATCCTGATCCTGTACGTGGTCCTGGCCGTCTTTTACGGCATCATCGCTCCCCCCTTCGAATCACCCGACGAGGTGGGGCATTTCTTCACCGCCAAGTACATCGCCGACTATGGCCGGTTGCCGGTACCGGAGAAGGGGCTTTCAGAACAGTACCTCTACGGCCAGGAGGGCACCCAGCCCCCCCTGTACTACCTGGGTGGGGCGCTGCTCCTGCGCCTGAGTGGCGTGAACACGGAGGACGCCTGGGGCTATCTGCACGTCAACCCGCATACGACCTGCGGTTCCCCCCACCTGGCGGGCAACAAGGGCTTCCTGGCCCACGACCCGGCCCGCGAGACTTTCCCGTGGCGAGACTCGCTCCTGGCGCTCCATCTGCTGCGCCTGTACTCGACTGTGCTGGGCCTGGCCACGGTCGTCGGCGTGTACGCCACCGCCCGGCTCTGTTTCCCCGACCGGCCGATCGTCCCACTCCTGGCCGCCGCGCTGACCGCTCTCAATCCCCAATTCTTGTTCGTCTCGGCCGGGGTGAACAACGACAACCTGCTGGTGCCGCTGTGTGTGTGGAGCCTCTACCTGGTGCTGCGTGCCATTCACCGGGGCCTCACGCCCGTCACCTCGATTCTCACCGGCCTCCTCATCGGCCTGGCCGCGCTCACCAAACTGGGCGGCCTGTTGCTGGTTCCGCTGGCCTGCCTGGCAGCCCTCCTCGCCGCCTGGCTCCAGTGCCAGAATAAACCCAGGAATCAGTTTCTGTCATTCTTCATTCTTCATTCTTCATTCTTCATTCTCCCAGTCCTGGCCGTCGCCACCTGGTGGTACGCCCGCAACGCGCTTCTGTACGCCGACCCGACGCTAATGGAGCACCATCTGGCCATCGTCAGCCGCCGTGACCCCACCCCTCTGCTGCTCATCCTTCACGAGGTGCCCAGCATCTT
>DATKWP010000145.1:0-2443 GCA_035529535.1 Anaerolineae bacterium
GCAGGCCCCGCGCCGCCAACTCGCCCAGGTCGCGCCGGGCGGTCACCTCACTGACGCCAAAACGGGAGCCTAACTCGGCGACGGTAACCTGGCCGGTGTCCCGCACCGCCTGCAGGATCAACTGCTGGCGCTCTTCCTTCAACATGGTAGCCAAGGCACCCCTCCGGGCCTGGATTTCCAGGTTCGTAATCTAGTATATCACAATCGGTCACGTTTGTCAATCATTTCGGTCACATTCGTTCATCAAGTCCCAGGTAGCGCGTCGCCGTCGCCAGCAGCACCCGGGCCAACTGCTCAAGCCGGGAGAGCGCCACAAACTCCGGCGTGGCGTGTGCCCGCTCCAACCCACAGCCATAGTAGACGGCCGGCACACCCCCCTCGTGTACAAAGTTCGACACGTCGCCCACGGCCTTGAAGCCGCCAGCAGGTAGTGGGCGGCCGGTCACCTCGTGGTACGCCCGCTGCA
Organism: Anaerolineae bacterium; assembly: GCA_035529535.1. Classification (GTDB taxonomy): domain Bacteria; phylum Chloroflexota; class Anaerolineae; order B4-G1; family B4-G1; genus DATKWP01. The sequence continues at coordinate 467 of DATKWP010000145.1, forward strand.
ACAGGCGCACGATCGGCTCATCCTCCCGCACCCGAAAGCCATCCTTCGCCTTCACCAGGTCCAGCCGGATGCGGACCGGGCTGCGCTGGCGAAGGGGCCTGCCCTGAGACGGACCTGCGGTCCGTTGTCGAAGGGGCTCCAGGCGGGCCTGGAACTCGGCCTCCACTTCTGGGAAGCGCTTGTCCGGCGCGTAGCGGCGCGTGCCGACGATGCGGCAGCGGGTGGGTACCCGGTTGTAAAAGTCGCCGCTCTCGAACTGGCCGATAAAAAGGGACTCCGGCCCCACGTACGGGAGGTCCTCACCCCGGCCCAGTTCCTCGGCCCAGGTGCGCAAAGCATTGGCCACGTCGAGCCCGACCAGAAGCGGGTTGGGCAGATCCGGTGACGCCTGTACCTCGTGTACAGGCTCCCCCTCGCGCTCGACCACGATCTCGTAGGTGCTCATCCCTTTGCCGATTACGGCCACCTCGTCCGCCGGCCCTTCGACGCTGATGACGGCATCGCCCACGATGCCGCGCTCCAGCAAGCGGAGCAGACTCTGCCCGCGGCCCAGAGGGGCCTCGTGCAATCCGTAGGCGCAGACCATCAGCCTACCTCGCAGGTGGTCCCTCACCGGCGCCAGCACCCGCGCTACCTCCAGCACTGCCGCCATACCCCCTTTCATATCGGCTGCGCCGCGTCCATAGAGGAAACCAGCGCGAATTTCCGGTGGATCGTGAGGCGTGGGGATCACGTCCAGGTGGCCGGCCAATTCCAGAGTTGGACCAGGCTCGCCGCCCTCCAGGTAGGCGATCACGCTAGGTGACTGGGGGAATTCCTCGTCGAACTCGACCGACAACCCCCGTTCGCGCAGGTGTTCGGCGTAGAACTCGGCCACCAGCCGCGAATCCCCCGTCGGGCTGGGAATGCGTACCAGGTCGAGTGCAAGTTGGCACACGCGCGCCGGGTCTATCGCCTCCATCCGTGTCCATCCGCGTTCATCCGCGTTCATCCGCGTTCATCCACGTTCATCTGCGTTCCCGTCTTCATAGATCCATCTGCGTTCATCTGCGTTCGTCTGCGTTCATCTGCGTTCGTCCGCGTTCGTCCGCGTTTATCCGCGTTCGTCCGCGTTTACCCGCGTTCCCGCCCTCGCCAGCACCTCCTGCACCCCCCGCTTCTTCCCCGCCTCCAGTGGCTTGACCCGCTGCTCCCGGATAATCTCCCTCACCTTCGCATTCAACCGCTGCCCCAGCGTCGTGCCGCCCGCCTCCAGCCACTGCGGCCGCATCCTGCGGTCCAGCAGGCCCGGGAACCAGAACTCGCGGAAGCGCTTCACCGTCTCCCTCGTGTCCAGGAATTGGCCGCCCGGCCCCACCTCGTCCAGCTCCTCCACCATCAGCGTGTCCGGACTGACCTCGATCCCCTTCATCAGGTGCTCCGTCATGGCCACCAGTTCGTCGGTTAGCACGATCATCTCGTAAGAGGTCGTCAACCCGCTCTCCATGTAGCCCACGTCGTGGATCAGGTTCCCTCCGCTCAGTTTCGCCATCAGCACCCCTAGCGTGGCCTCCACCGCCGCCTGCTCGTCCATCACCTTGGCGTCCGAACAGCCCGCGTACCCCCAGGTCGGCAGGCCGTACCAGCGCCCCAACTCCGCCACGGCCGCCTTGGTCAGTTGGAACTCGGGTGAAGCGTAGCAGATCTGCGCCGACCCCATGTCCATGTGGTGCAGCCCGGCCCCGAACACGAACGGCGCCCCCGGCCGCTTCAACTGGTGCACCACCAGGCTGCTCAGGATCTCGGCCAGCGACATCACCAGGCCGCCCGCCATCGTGATCGGCGCCGTCGCCCCCATCTGCGGCCCCGGCGAGTGCACCACCGGCAATTCGTACTCGGCCATCAGCAGCAACTTGTCCACCGCCGTCTCCGATTGCTGCAGCGGCGAGCTGGGCTCCGAGTAGAGCAGGATGTGCTGCTGCTCCTTCAGCGCCTCGT
>DATKWP010000146.1:0-3176 GCA_035529535.1 Anaerolineae bacterium
CGCCAGGGCCAGGTGCGCGGCGTCGTCGCTACCAATGCGCTCGAACTGGGGGTGGACATCGGGCAACTGAGTGCGTGCGTGATAGCCGGTTACCCGGGCACCATCGCCAGCACCTGGCAGCAGGCCGGGCGCGCCGGGCGGCGGGCGGGACTGTCGGCCGCGGTGCTGGTCGCCAGCGCGCTTCCGCTCAGCCAGTATCTGGTCGCCCATCCCCGCTATTTCTTCGGCCAGCCGGTCGAGCAGGCGCTGCTGGACCCGGACAACCTGGCCGTGCTGGCCAACCACCTGGCCTGCGCGGCGTTCGAGTTGCCCTTCGAGCGCGAAGAACCTTTCGGCAACTTTGGCGACGCGCAGGCGGTGTTGGATGCGCTGGCGGAAGAAGGGGTGCTGCACTCCAGTAACGATCGCTATACCTGGATCGGTGAAGGGTACCCGGCCAGCGGTGTATCGCTGCGCGCCAGCACTTCCGACAACGTCGTCATCCAGGACGTCACGGATGAGCACGTCACGAATGAGTACATCCGGAGCGCCGGCCCACCGCAGGTCATCGGCCAGATAGATCGCCCCAGCGCACCCATGTTGATCCACGAGGGGGCTATCTATCTGCACGGTGGGGCGACCTACGTCGTCGAGTCCTTGGATTGGGAAAAGGGGTTGGCTCTTGTGCGGGCCACTGAGGTAGACTATTACACCGGTGCCTCGGCCACGACGGACGTGCGGAACCTGCAAGTGCTGCGCTCAGATATTCCTCATTCCTCATCTACTCATGTACTGGAAAGGGTAGATGAGGAAAGAGTAAATGAGGAGAAGCAAGGGGTACATCGCGCTTATGGAGAACTGTTGGTCACCACCCGCGCTACCGGCTACCGCAAGATCAAGCGCTATACCCACGAGGTGCTGGCCTGGGAGCCGATTGATCTGCCAGAACAGCAACTGCGCACCTTTGGCTATTGGCTGGCGCTTTCTGAGGAACTCACGGCGCGGCTACAGGAGATCGGCGTGCTAATGCCTCCGGCCGACTATGGCCCCAACTGGCCTGCCCAGCGGGACGCGGCCCTCGCTCGCGATGGGCATCACTGCCGGCATTGCGGCGCGTACGAGCGGGAGGGCCGCCAGCACGACGTGCATCACGTCACCCCTTTCCGCTCTTTCGGCTACGTCCCCGGCGCCAACGACCTGTTCAAGTTCGCCAACGTGCTGGAGAACCTGATCACCCTCTGTCCGAGCTGCCACCATCGCGTCGAACGGGCGCGGGGAGCGCACGGGGCATTGAGTGGCCTGGCCTACCTGTTGGGGAACCTGGCTCCCCTCCACCTGATGTGCGATCCTGGCGACCTGGGCTCGACCGTGCAGGCGCGGGCCCCCGAGACCGGCCTCCCCACCGTCACGCTGTACGATCGCGCGCCGGGAGGTGCAGGGTTAAGCGTGCGGCTGTATGAACTCCACGACAGCCTGCTGGAGGCCGCGCTGGACGTGGTACGCCGTTGTCCGTGCGCCGATGGCTGCCCGGGCTGCGTGGGACCGGCCGGTGAGGGCGCGGGCCCCGGCGCCAAAGCGCTCACGCAGAGACTGCTGGAAGCGATCGTGGGGGACCGAGACTAGATCAGGCCCAGCCAGCGCAGCGGCTCGTAGAAAATGTCCGGCAGCATCTTGAAATAGTCGAGCACGACCACCCCGAGACAGGCTACGGCCAACAGCAGCACCAGGCAGCCGCACCCAACCCATAGCCAGCGCTTGCTCTTCGGCTCCTCGGCTGGCTGTGGGGCTGATGGAGGGACAGCAGCATAGACTGGTGGAGGTGTGGGCTGTGGCTGGTAGTCCGGCGGCGTCGGAGAGATGGCGGCATAGGCCGGTGGAGGTGCGGGTTGTGGCTCGTAAGCCGGCGGTACTGGGGAGACGGTCGTGGGCCGTCCGGCAAGGGGCTCTGTCACGGCAATGTCCACGCCGTGATACGTCAACGTCACCGCATCGCCCAGGTTGATCACGTCCCCGTTGGTCAGCGTGTGTGGGTTGGTCAGCCGCACCCCATTGGCGAAGGTGCCGTTGGTGCTTCCTACGTCCTCGATCACCAGCAGAGGCCCCTGTCGCCTGATGCGTGCTTGCTGCCGCGAGACCTGAGGGTCGTTGATCACGATGTCGTTGCTGGGGTCTCGCCCTATCTTGAGCAAATCTTGATCCAGAATGAAGGTCTGACCAGGCTGGGGACCCTGGCTCATCACCAGCCGCGATTCATCGGTCATCGTCTGCCTCCTCGCCAGTTATGTGCGTGCTGTGTTCTCCTCCTGGCCTCAAGTATATGCGGTTGGGCCTGGTTGTCAAACGTGCCGCCTGTGGTAAACTACGTATTCCTTCATCCAATCCGAGAGAGGAGGGGCTGATGCTGGTGGTAGACGCACATGAGGACGTGGCATGGAACGCGCTCGTTCTGGGCCGTGACGTACTGCGCAGCGCGCTGGAGACCCGCCGTGTGGAGGAGGGGACCGCTGTGCCCCGGCACCACGGCCTGTGTATGGTGGGCCTGCCTGAGTGGCTGGCTGGCAGCGTGGCGATCGTCTGTGGCACCATCTTCGCGGCACCTGCCAATTCGGGCTCGCCCGAGCCCCACACCTATACGACTGCCGAAGAGGCCTACGCCTTGGGCCAGGCCCAACTAGATTTCTACCACCGCCTGGCCAGCGAGAGTGAGCGGGTCACGTTGGTCGGCAGCCGCGCCCATCTCGACAGTGCGTGCGCCAGTTGGGAGGGCGAGACCCCTCGGGTGGGCATCGTCCCGCTGGTGGAAGGGGCAGACCCCATCCGCGAGCCGGCCGAGGCCGAGGCGTGGTTCGAACGGGGCGTGCGCTTGGTGGGCCTCTCCTGGGCGGCTGGCTCCCGCTACGCTGGCGGCAACAGTGCTCCTGGCCCGCTGACCGACGCCGGGCGCGAGTTGCTGGCCGTGATGGCCGACGTGGGCTTGATCCTGGACGTCAGCCACCTGGCAGAAGAATCGTTCTTGGAGGCGGTGGACCGCTTCGAAGGCCGCATCGTCGCTACTCACTCCAATCCCCGCGCGCGGGTGCCTGGCCCCCGCCAGCTCTCCGACGCCATGATCCGGCGCCTGGTCGAGCGGGATGGCGTGATCGGCATCGTGCCCTACAATCGTTTCCTGCGGCCTGGCTGGGGGAAGGGGGATGCCA
>DATKWP010000147.1:0-2201 GCA_035529535.1 Anaerolineae bacterium
CCGGTGAGGGCGTAGAGGTAGCCGATGGCCAGGCGGTAGGGGTTGCGGATGGCTGCCTCGCCGCCGGGCATGGGCAGGTATTCCAGGTGGGCCGCGCGCCGGAAGCCGTGGTAGCCGGCCACCAGGAACTCGCCGCCCCACACGTGGCCGTCGCCCAGGTGTACTCCGCCCACCCCGTACCCGGTCCCATCCCAGGCCACGCCGATGACGGGGCCAGTATCGGGGGGCCAGCCGTTGTCGGCCAGGCAACTGGCGATGTGGGCGTGGTGGTGCTGGACAGAGACGAGGAACGTCGGACGTGTCTCGTGGTGCGTGTTCCGTGGTGCGTGTTCCGTGGTACGTGTTGCGTATTTCGTAGAGAGGTAGTCGGGGTGCAGGTCGTGGGCGATGATGGTGGGATCGAGGCGGAAGAGGCGCTTGTAGAGTTCGACGGTGGCCTCGAAATGTTCCAGGGTCTCCAGGTTCTCCATGTCGCCGATGTGCTGGCTGAGGAAGGCGTATTCGTCCCGGGTGAGGCAGAAAGTGTTCTTGAGTTCCGCCCCGCAGGCCAGGATCTGCCCGACCCGGAACGGGAGTTTCACAGGGAAGGGGGCGTAGCCACGCGCGCGGCGGATCGGCTGAGGGAGGGCTACGGAACACGTGCTGCGTGTTGCGTGTTGCGTGTTGCGTAACGTCTGTGGCACAAACCAGACGCTGTCGTCGTAGCGGGCGTAGATGTCGCGGTCGTGGAGCAGGAAAACGTCGGCCAGGTGGGCCAGGCGGCGCAGCGCTTCGGCGTTGTCGCGGGCGATGGGTTCCTCGGACAGGTTGCCACTGGTCATGACCAGCGGCCGGCCCACGTCCCGCAACAGCACGTGGTGCAGCGGGGTGTAGGGGAGCATGACGCCCAGGTAGTGGTTGCGCGGGGCGACCAACCGGCAGACGTCCGACTCCGGCTTCCACGGCAGCAGCACGATGGGGCATTGGGAGGAGGTCAACAGCCGTTCTTCTTCCTCCGAGACCCAGCAATGCTGCTGCACCTGGTCGAGCGTCGCCATCATGACCGCCAATGGCTTGGCCGGACGGCCCTTGCGCTCCCGCAGCGTGCGCACGGCCGGTTCGCCGGTGGCGTCGCAGGCCAGGTGGAAACCGCCCAGGCCCTTGATGGCCAGGATTTTGCCCGCCAGGAGCAGGTCCCGCGCCTGCGCCAGCACCCCTGCATGGTCGGCGTGGGCCTCGTCCCCCACCAGGGGGTGGCCTGCCGCGTCGGCCAGCCAGATATGCGGACCGCAGACCGGGCAGGCGTTGGGCTGGGCGTGAAAGCGCCGGTCGAGCGGGTCGTCGTACTCGGCCTGGCAGGAGGGGCACATGGTGAAGTCGCGCATGGTCGTCAGCGGGCGGTCGTAGGGGACGTCGGCGATGATGGTGAAGCGCGGGCCGCAGTTGGTGCAATTGGTGAATGGATAGCGATAGCGGCGGTCCGCCGGGTCCAGCAACTCGCGCAGGCAATCGGGGCAGGTGGCGATGTCGGGGGAGACCAGTGGGTAGCGCCCCTCCTGGGCCACGCTGGGGCGGATCTCGAAGGTCGCGCCGCCAACCGGCGGTACGCCGGCCACCTCGATGCCCTCGATGCGCGCCAGCGGTGGGGCCTTGGCCTCCAGGTCACGTATGAACGCTTCCAGCGCGGCCGGCGGGCCTTCGACTTCGATCTCCACGCCACCGGAATGGTTGAGCACCCAGCCGGCCAGGCCACATTCGTGGGCCAGCCGGTAGACGAAGGGGCGGAAGCCCACCCCCTGCACGACGCCGCGCACACTAATGGCTTTTCTCATCACTCCGACCGACACGTCTCCATCTACCATTTCAACTCCCGATTATAACTGCAAACCACCGGCAAGCCAACCTCCGCCGGCTACCCTTGAAGATGAAAGTGTCCCAGGCGGCCGAGAGCGTACGCCTGGTGAACATGCTCGGCGAGCGCGTGGTTGAGTCCATCCAGCGGTTGCTGCTCGAATAGGAAGACGGTGAGAGTGAGCCTGCGGTGACGTGATCCACTCGCTGCCGCTTGCTAGAGGGCAAAGAGTATGCTATATTATGCTACGAAACTAACTCCTGAAAGGTATGTTTCGTGACAAGAAGTATAACGGAATTGGGACCCAAAGAAGCGGAATTTCTCTCCCGGATGGCCGGGGAGGGACAGACCATTTTTACCGCCGAACAGG
>DATKWP010000148.1:0-5460 GCA_035529535.1 Anaerolineae bacterium
CTGGCCGGCCCGCAGACGTTGACCAACGTGCTCTTCGCGCAGGTCGCCGACGAGGACGAATTGCGCTCGGGGGTGCGGCGCGAAGGGGCGTTCTTTGGCGTCAACGCGCTGCTGACCAAGCCGGCCCAGTCGGTGGCGCTGGCGCTGACCCCATTCATCCTGGAGGCCACGCACTTTATCACGCGCGAGGCCGGTGGGGGGCAGATCACGCTCGACCAGCCGGCCAGCGCGCTCTTCGGCATCCGGGTGCTGGTGGGGCTGGTCCCAGGCGTCGCCATGCTGCTGGGAGCCATCATCCTGATCGGATTCCCGCTGCGGGGCAAGTACCTGGCTGAGATGCAGGAGAAGGTGCTGGCACTGCACGCCAGGAAGCACGCACAGCTCGAGCAGCCGCACGGTTGACCGGCCAGAGTATGGCCCGGCATCGTCGCGTGAACCCGGCAGCAGCAGCCAGTCCAGCAGGGCCTGGCGAGAGTACGGCAGGAGCGCCCGACGCCCATTCTTTCGGAACCCGGCTGCCGATCATGTTCCTGGCCCGGACGACGATTAACGCGTCGGCCCGCATCATCTATCCGTTCCTGCCGAGCATCGCGCGCGGGCTGGGGATTTCGCTCCCGCTGGCCAGTAGACTCGTCGCCTTGCGGTTGGTCGCCGGGATGGTGGCACCCCTGTTCGGGCCGCTGGCCGACCGCCACGGCCGCCGCGCCACCATGCAGGTCGCGCTGCTGGTGTTTGTGCTGGCCAGCCTGCTACTGGCTGGGGTGGGCACGCTGGCGGCGGCTGCCATCGCCTTTACGTTATATGGCGTCGCCAAAACGCTGTACGACCCGGCCCTGTATGCCTACGTGGGCGACCAAGTGCCCTATGGCCAGCGCGGGCGGATCGTCGGCATCATCGAACTATCGTGGTCGAGCGCGTGGTTGCTGGGCGTCCCGGCGTCGGGCTTTCTGATCGAGCGACTCGGCTGGCGCGCACCGTGGGCTGTCTTGATCGGGCTGGGGCTCCTTGGCGTGGGGCTCACGCAAGTAGGCCTGTCTCCCACCTCCCGGCCGGCCAGACCCGTGCGCGAGGGCAGCGGGCCGATGATCGCTTCCATGGTCGCCACCTGGCGCGCCCTTCTGCACCGGCGTTCTGTGGTCGTCCTCCTGCTGACGAGCCTGTTGATCACCCTGGCGATCGAGATTCCGTTCATCGTGTACGGTGCGTGGCTGGAAACTACGTTTGCACTGAGCCTCAGCACGTTGGGCCTGGCATCTACTGTCGTCGGCCTGGCCGAAGCCGCCGCCGAGTTCGGCATGGCCCTGGTCACCGACCGTCTGGGCAAACGGCGCAGTGTGTTGATGGGTCTCCTGGGGTTGGCCGCCAGCCTGGTCGCTCTGCCGTGGCTGTCCAGGCTGGGGCTGGCCGCTGCCCTGGTGGGTGTGACGCTGATGATGCTGAGTTTCGAGTTCGGGGTCATCTCACTCCTGCCGCTGGTGACGGAACTGGCGCCCGAGGCCCGGGCCTCCCTGTTTTCGCTCAACGTCATGGCCTTCAGCGTGAGTCGCGCCCTGGGTGGGCTGGTGGGGGGATGGCTCTGGCACTGGCAGAACATCGCCGTGCAGGCAGGTGTGGGAGCGGCCTGTGCGCTCGTGGCGGCGTTGTTGTTGATGTGGGGGATGACGGACGTCAAGTGAACGGGTGTGGAGGGCTTGACATGCGGCGTTTCTGTGGTATACCATACCCTAGTATAGTATACCGGAGGTGAGGGTATGCCAATCTACGAGTACTGTTGTGACGAGTGTGGGGAGCGGTTCGAGTTGTTCGTGCGGTCGGCGGACCCGCAGTCCGCTGCCACCTGCCCCAAGTGCGGAGGCCAGCGGGTGCGCAAGGCCATCTCGCTGTTTGGCGTGGGTGGTAAAGGGGAGAGCAGCAGGGCGAGCGCGGCTGCCTCTTGCGGCGCAGGTCCCACCTGAGCGATGAGGCATTAGGAGGCCGTGAGCCTCCCATAGGGAGTAGTGAGACGTGAAGTTGACCGACTCATCTGCGAAGGCCGAACTGCTGAAGCGCGTACATCGGATTGAGGGGCAGGCGCGGGGGATCGCCAGGATGATTGAGGAGGACCGCGATTGCAGCGAAGTCCTGCAACAACTGGCCGCCATCCGCTCGGCTGCCCATCAGGCCACCGTCGCGCTGGTGCGGGCCTACGCCATGGAGTGTGTGAAGTCGGGTAGTGCGCCCGAGGAGATTGCCGATGCGCTGTCCACGGCGCTGTCGAGACTGGCGTAAAGGCCAGTCACATGGTTCAAGTTTTCGAACAAAGGAGCAAAAATGCCTCTGTTTAGTGAGGAAATCGCAGGACACGTGAAGGAAGAGTTGGCCAACCTGGCCGGCCCGGTGCGATTGGTGATGTTCACCCAGGAGATCGAGTGTGAATTCTGTGCCGAAACCCGGCAACTGGTCGAGGAGATGGCTCAACTGTCCGACCAACTGACGGCTGAAGTCTACGACTTTGTGGCCGATCAGGAAAAGGTCCGGGAGTTGAGCATAGACAAAATCCCGGCCATCGCCGTGGTCGGCCAAGAGGACTATGGGGTGCGCTTTTACGGCATCCCATCCGGCTACGAGTTTGCCTCTCTTCTGCACGCCATCCAGGCCGTTGCAGCGGGGAAGCCCGAACTGAGCGAGGAGACGATGCAAGTGCTGGCCGATCTCACCACGCCGGTGCACATCCAGGTCTTTGTCACGCCCACCTGTCCTTATTGCCCGGTGTCCGTGGTGCTGGCCCACGAGATGGCGATCGCCAGTCCCATGGTACGGGCGGACATGGTCGAGGCCATGGAATTCCCACACCTGGCGACCAGGTACCAGGTGATGGGCGTGCCACGCACGGTGATCAACGAGACCGTGTCCATCGAGGGAGCGGCCCCGGAGCCGACGGTGCTGGAGAAACTGCGAGAGGCGCTGAAAGGGGCAGGGCAACCGGCCTAGCCTGCGTAGCGAGGTGGTACGGAGTGCTCGACTTCAAGGTGTCACAGCCGAAAGAAACGCGGCCTGAACCGGACGCAGGAGAAGCGGGGCAGGGGCAGATCTATGACCTGATCGTTCTCGGTGGAGGGCCGGCCGGCCTCACCGCCGGAATCTATGCGGGCCGGGCTGCACTCAGAACGTTGGTGCTGGCCGGTCCCCTCGCCGGTGGGCAGGTCGCTACCACCGAGATGGTGGAGAACATGCCCGGCTTTGACGAGGGGATCGGCGGGGTGGAACTGGCACTGCGCTTCCAGCGCCAGGCCGAGCGCTTTGGGGCGCAGGTCGTGATGGGTGCGGTGACGGCGGTGGATTTCTCTGCTTTCCCCCTCACGGTCCGCACCTACTCGGAGACGTACTATGGCCGGACGGTCATCGTCGCCACCGGCGCGGTGCCCCGTTACCTGGGAGTGCCGGGTGAGGACAGGTTCATCGGGCGTGGGGTCTCGACGTGTGCCACGTGCGACGGCTTCTTCTATCGAGGCAAACGGGTGGTCGTCGTGGGTGGAGGAGACAGCGCCCTTGACGAGGGGCTGTTTCTGACCAGGTTCGCCCGCGAGGTTGTCGTCGTCCATCGCCGTGACCAACTGCGGGCGACCCGCATCTACCAGGAGCGCGCCTTTGCCAACCCGAAGATGCGGTTCGTGTGGGACTCGGTGGTGGAAGAGATCCTGGGTGAGCAGGTGGTGACCGGCGTACGGGTGCGCAACGTGAAATCCGGCCAGACCTCCGTTATCGCAGCCGACGGTGTGTTCATCTACGTCGGGATGAAGCCGGAGACCCAATGGGTTGCCGGCCAGATCGAACTGGACGAGTGGGGGTACGTCGTCACGGATCGTCGCCAGCACACGAGCAAGCCGGGTGTCTTTGCCGCGGGGGACGTGCAGAGCCCCGATTTGCGCCAGGTGGTCATCGCGGCGGCGTCGGGAGCGGTGGCCGCGATCGAGGCAGACCGGTTCCTGGCGGCGCATGCCAAAACGGTGTAGGTAGGAGGTGAGCGTAAGTGGGCCTGGATTTTCTCACTACGCGGATAGAACAGTACGATGTGATCGTCATCGGTGGAGGGCCGGCAGGGGCCACGGCGGCGCTGTACACGGCGCGGGCTGACCTCAAGACGCTGGTGCTGGACAAAGGGCTGACGGCGGGCGCGCTGGGGTTGGCGACCGTCATCGTGAATTATCCGGGCGTGCCTGGCCCCATTCGCGGCGACGAACTGGTGGGGCGCATGCGTGACCAGGCGGCTGCCTTTGGCGCCAGGTTCGCCACCGACAAGGTGTTGCGCGCGGACCTGCGTGCGGACCCCAAGCAGGTCTGGAGCGCTCAGGGGATGTACCAGGGGCGAGCCGTGATCATCGCCACCGGCGCGCTGGGACGCACGCATCGCATCCCCGGTGAGGAACGCTTGTTGGGGCGGGGGGTGAGTTACTGCGCCACCTGTGACGGGGCGTTCTTCCGTGGACGGGATGTGGCCGTGGCCGGCAACAACGACGAGGCGGTGGAAGAGGCGCTGGTGCTGGCCCGCTTCGCCTCCCGCGTCCATTTCCTCAGCCCTACTTCCGACCTACGGGCAGCGCCGGGGTTGGCGGGCGAGTTGACCGCCCACGCCCGCGTGACCCTGTACCCGGCCACTGCGGCGCGCGAGATCGTGGGGGATGCCCAGGTAGAGGCGGTGCGGGTGGCCTCTCCCCAGGAGGAACGAACGATCCCGGTCGGCGGCGTCTTCATCTACCTTCAGGGCAACGTGCCCGTCACAGACTTTCTGGAAGACCAACTGCCCACCAGTGAGGGCGGATGCCTGGTCGTGGACGAGAATCTTCAGACCACCATCCCCGGCGTCTTTGCGGCTGGAGACGTGTTGTGTAAACACCTGAAGCAGGTAGCCATTGCCGCGGCCGAGGGAGTGAGGGCGGCCACCGCAGCCGACCGCTACCTGCACGGTCGAGAGCAATTGCGACCAGACTGGTCGCGCTGATAGCAAGACGATCTAGCGCCGCCTGTTCCATGGCGGCACGGCGTTATGGGAGGAGATATGGGTAACTGGCAGTATCGGATCACTGTTCACACGCCCGCCGACGTTCTGGACTTGCTTCCGGAACCGGTGGAGCAGGTACCGCCGACGATTTTCTGCGACGACCAGGGAGCCTGCTACTTTGACGCCGGCCCTAACCCGTTTACCCGGGCCATCGAACAATTGTTGAACCAGGTGGGGGAGCAGGGCTGGGAGCTGGTGCAGGTCACCTTCCGGCCTGACCAGATGATCTGCTTCTGGAAAAGGGAGGGGTGAGTAGATGAGGAATGAGGAAAGGGAGGGTGAAATATGTTGAGTCGGGACTATAGAGACGTTTCTGAGGAATCTGTTGGTGAGGGCAAGTCCATCCGCTGGGTGATCGGGCGGCCTGAGGGCGCGCCCAACTTTGCCATGCGGGTGGCCGAATTCCAGCCGGGGGCTGTCTT
>DATKWP010000149.1:0-2094 GCA_035529535.1 Anaerolineae bacterium
ACCCGCACCTGGAGCCGGGCGTGCCGGGGCTGGCGTGGCCGTTCGGCGACGTGCCGGCCGAGCCAGGGGCGCTGCGGGAACCCGGAGCCGGGTACGCCGTGGGCGGGCTGGAGCCGCTGGGGCAACTCCACAACGCCTACGTCGTCGCCCGCAGTGGGGAAGGGCTGCTCGTGGTGGACCAGCACGCCGCCCACGAACAGGTGCTGTTCGAGCGCTTGCTGGGAGCGGAAGGGCGACGGCCGCTGGACCCGCCGCTGCGCGTCCAATTGACCACGCGCGAGGCCGAGTTGCTCGAACCGTTCCTGGGATTGCTGGCCGACCTGGGGCTGGAGATAGAGCCCTTCGGCGGGAGTACGTTCCTGCTGCGCAGCCTCCCCGAGCCATTAGTGGCGCAGGAGCCGCGCGCGCTGCTGGAGGCGCTGCTAGATGAACTGCCGAAATGCCGCAAACTGGACCCCGAGGCGGCGCGCGAGCGGCTGGCCATGAAGGCCGCCTGCACGGCGGCAGTCAAGGCCGGCGACGTCCTGACGATGGAAGAGATGCGGGTGCTTCTCGGGGACCTGCAGGCGGCCTGGTCACCCGCCACCTGTCCGCACGGCCGCCCGGCCTTCGTGCTCCTGACTATAGAGGAACTGGAGCGGCGCTTCATGCGGCGGTAATTCACCCTCCCGCAGGTTTTGGCGTTTTCTCGGCTCGCCGTTCCAGGCAACCTGCGGGAGGGTAGCGATACGAAAGGATTCATCGAGTATGGCCAAACCAGACACGCACGTCCCCAACCGATTCGTCGAAGAGAACGCCTTTCTGACTATGGAACGGGAACAGGCCACCCTGCCCCGGTTCAGCGCGGTCCGAGACCGCTTGCCACAGCCCACCTGGGAGGGCCATCCGGCTGCCCTGGACTGCTACTGGAAGGTCTGGAAGATCGCCTTCCGCAGCCTGCGCCAGCCTGCGCCGGGCAGCGGGTTCGTGTCCAACTTTATAGACACGGCCTTCAACGACTGCCTCTTCATGTGGGACTCGGCCTTCATCCTGATGTTCGCGCGCTATGGCTGCCGCGCCTTCGACTTCCAACGCACCCTGGACAACCTGTACGCCCACCAGCATCCAGATGGCTTCTTGTGCCGGGAAATCTACGAGCCGACCGGGGAAGAAAGGTTCGAGCGCTTCGACCCTGCCAGCACCGGGCCCAACGTGCTGCCGTGGGTCGAGTGGGAATACTATCTGAACTTTGGCGACCGTGAGCGCTTGAGGCGCGTGTTCCCTCCCCTGGTGGCCTACTACCAGTGGCTGCGGGCGTACCATACCTGGCCGGAAGGAACCTATTGGTCGACGGGCTGGGGATGCGGCATGGACAATCAACCCCGCTTGCCGGACGAAAGTTACCACGTGGCGTTCAGCCATGGGCACATGACCTGGGTAGACGCGACACTCCAAGCGATCCTGGCCACCCGGCACCTGCTGTGCATGGCGGACGCGCTGGGACGACGCCAGGATGTGCTCGACGTCGAGGCAGAAGCCACCCATCTGGCGCGGTTCGTCAACGACCACCTGTGGGACGATGAGCAGGCGTTCTACTTTGACCGCTGGCGGGATGGCCGATTGTCAGGGGTCAAGTCGGTGGCGGCGTACTGGGCACTGCTGGCTGGCATCGTGCCGCAAGCCCGGTTGCCGCGCTTCGTGGAGCATTTGCGGAACCCGGCCGAGTTCAACCGTCCGCACCGTGTCCCGACCCTGGCGGCCGACCACCCGGATTATGCCCCGCAGGGGGATTACTGGCGCGGCTCCGTCTGGGCGCCGACCAACTATATGATCCTGCGCGGACTGACCCAGGTGGGCGAAGATGCGCTGGCGCACGAAATCGCCGCCAACCACCTGGACAACGTGGTTCAGGTGTTCCAGGAAACGGGAACGGTGTGGGAAAACTATGCTCCAGAAGGGGCGGCGCGCGGGAGCATATCCAAGGGTGATTTCGTCGGGTGGACCGGCCTGCCGCCGGTCGCCGTGCTGTTCGAGTACGTGTTCGGCCTGCGGCCCGACGTTCCCCACGGGCGCATCCTGTGGGACGTGCGCTTGCTGGAAGCGCACGGCGTCCAG
>DATKWP010000150.1:0-2519 GCA_035529535.1 Anaerolineae bacterium
CTGATCTGCCTGGTCGCCACCGGGATTGGCCTCATCCCGGTCCTGTGGGGCTCCCGCCGGATGAACTGCATGGGGGTCCTGCTACTCCCGATCGCGCTGAACATGGCGGGGGTGGGGGACATGGTGGCAGGATGGCTGGGACTGCTCTAACATCAAGGAGGCGCTGCGCACGCTCACGCACCTGAAGCGCCAGGAGCGCGTGCGCGCCCTGCGCGGCCAACTGCATTGGGAGGGCGACCTGCTGGACGAACAAGGGATTAAGAGTCTCCTGCTCCACAAATCAACCTGAGCGCGGCAAGGGTATCTGAGAATTTGCGGCAGGTCTGGGCTCTGGCGGATCCACGCAGAAGGACTATAATGTGGTCAACGCTCCAGGATCGGAGAGAGACGATGAAGATGCGCAACTGGCTCCAGTATGTGCCGACCGAACGGCAGATGGCAATACTCGAACAACTGGCACACGCATCGTCGCCGCATTTCGATTTCTTTCTCCTCGTTGTCCTCTCCTGCACGATTGCCACTCTCGGACTTGTCACCGACTCTGCGGCCGTCATCATCGGGGCGATGCTTGTCGCGCCGCTGATGTCGCCGATCGTGGGATTGTCGCTGGCCTCCGTCGTTGGCGACCGACGCACATTCCAGCGCGCCGTCGTCGCCCTGGTCGAAGGAGCGTTGCTGGCCGTTGCGCTGTCGGCGCTGCTGGCCTGGCTGGCACGGATACTGCCCTTCAACGCACTGAACGAACTGCCGCGGGAGGTGTTGGCTCGCACACGGCCCACACCGTTCGACCTGGCGATCGCGCTGGCGGGCGGGGCGGCCGTCGCCTACGCGCTGGCGCAGCCACACCTGTCGGCAGCCCTGCCAGGGGTGGCGATCGCGACAGCCCTCATGCCGCCGCTGTGCTCGGCGGGCATCGGCATCGCTACGCGCCGTTCGGACGTGGCCCTGGGCGCGCTGTTACTGTTCCTGGCCAACTTTGCTGCGATCTGGTTCGCCGGGATCGTCGTCTTCATCCTGCTCGGCTTTCGCCCGCTCCGCACCAACGAACCGCAAAGTCTGCCACGAAGCCTGACTGTGTCCACCGTGCTGGTGGTATTGATCGCGATCCTGCTCGTGGTGGTGACGCTGCGCTTCGTACGGGAAGCCCGTCTGGCACAGCAGGTGCGGGAAGCCGTCCGGGTAGAGATCGCCGTGCTGCCCGATACGCAGCTGGTTGATGTTTCCACCAGCGCCGAAGACTCGACACTCCGCCTGGTGGTGACGATCCGCACCTCAAGGCCGCCCGCACACGCAGAGGTCGTCGCGCTCCAGAAGGCAGTGGCCACCCGCTTGCAACGTCCGACCGCACTCCAGCTGATCGTCGTGCCGGCCACGATGCTGGACCCGCTCATTCCACCGACGCTCACCCCGACGCCGACACCCACTCCCACCGCGACGCCGGGGCCATCGGCAACCCCGACACCGACGCCCACCCCGACCGCCACGCCGACCGAAACACCCACGCCAACCGCCACGCCGACCGAAACACCCACGCCCACACCGGTGCCGGCCTTCGTCGCCAACACCGCCGGTTACGGCCTTCGCCTGCGTGATGCGCCCGAAGGGGCAATCATTGACACCCTACCCGAAGGAGCGCCGGTCCAGATCCTTTACCATCGTGAGACAGTGGAAGGGATCGAATGGGTCGAAGTGCAAGATACTCTGGGCCGGACAGGCTGGGTATCGGCGGAATACCTGACCATCCGTTGACATCTATGCCTTTCGTTGCACAATGAATCCGCCCCGTAATCCAGAACTGGGCGATGGGAAGGACGATGACAGCCAGGATCCTGGTAGTACAATACCTGATCAGAGAATGTCGGTGTACGATTCTGATCCTGGCCTGTTGGAGGAAAGGTGAAAGGGATTGCGCATTTCCTGACGGGCGTGGCGCTGGCGACGTTTTTTTCCGAGGTAGTCCGGGCAGGAGCACAGGGCTCGCTCCTGCCAGTGTTGGGTGGCATCGGCGGCATTTTGCCCGATACGCTCGACTTCAGGTTTGCGCGGTATTTTGAGGATTACAGCACGGAGATAGACCCTGGCCCCAATCCCGACCCCAAGGCCATCGTGGATGCACTGGTCGGCTCAATGCGTAAGGCTTACGAAGCAGGCCGGTCACAGAATGTGATGCTTCACACCATCCACCTGGGTGCCGATCTCTGGCGCGAATATACGATCCGCTTCGACTCGCAGAACCAGGAGGTTGCTGTGCGCATCGGCCCGCTGGTCACCACCGGACAGGTTCCTTATCCTGGTACGGAACCTGAGGGTCTGGCCGAGGTACGACGCAAACTTGGCGTGCCGCTGGTGGACACGTACAGTGCGGAATATAGAGTCAACATCTTCAGCGGGCCATCCTTCCGCTTTGAGCGCAGGGGAGACCATCTGTACATCCATTTCCTGGACTGGCACCGGCGCTGGTCCCACAGCCTGACGCTGGCCGTAGGGGTCGGTGGAGTGATGACCATACTTGTTGGATT
>DATKWP010000151.1:0-3110 GCA_035529535.1 Anaerolineae bacterium
TACTACATCGGCCTGCGGCCCGAACGGTACGTCGGCACGGTCGGCCAGGAGAATCGCGTCAACCTCATCACCGTGGACTGGAACAGCGAGCCAGTGCCGAACCAGGAACTGACCGTCGTCTTCGCCGAACACAACTGGTACAGCGTCCAAAAACTGGCCGAGGATGGCAGTTACTACTGGGAGAGCGCCGTCGAGGACGTGCCGGTCTTTACTACGACCGTGACGACGGACGGCGAAGGAAAGGGAACGGCCAGTTTTGCACCCGAAAAGGGTGGCACTTATAAAGTGATCGCCACCGGACTCGACCAACGAGAAAACAAGGTCCAGAGTGCCACCTACGTGTGGGTCAGCGGCACCGGCTACGTCAGTTGGCGGCAGGAGAACAACGACCGCATCCAGTTGATCGCCGACAAGCGGCAGTACCAGGTTGGCGACACGGCAACCATCCTCATCCCCCATCCGTACCAGGGCCCGGTCAAGGCGCTCATCACCATCGAGCGCGGGCACATCTATCGCCATTGGGTGCAGACGCTGGAGACCAACTCGGAGCAGATCGAAATCCCCATCACCGCAGACCTCATCCCCGACGTCTTCGTCTCAGTCGTCATCGCCAAGGGCGTGGACGAAACGACGCCGCTCCCGGACTTTAAGGTCGGCTGCGTGCAACTCGCCATCGAGACGAAGGACAAGGAACTGAACATCGCCCTGACTCCCGACCGGCGGGCCGACGAGCACTACCAGCCGGGCGATACGGTGACCTACGACGTGCACGTGACCGACAGCGCCGGGAACCCGGTGCAGGCAGAACTGGCGCTCAACCTGGTGGACAAGGCGGTGCTGACGCTGGCCGATCAACCCGGGCCGGACATCGTGGGCTACTTTTGGCGCCAGCGCGGCCTGGGGGTGAACACGGCCAACGGGCTGACGCTCTCGGGGAACCGCGCCAACGAAGAGATGGCCGCCGAGGTCAAGGGGTTGGGTGGTGGCGGTGGCGGCGAGGAGTTCGGTCCCGTGCGCAGCAAGTTCCCCGACCTGGCGTACTGGAATCCCACCTTGCGCACCGACGCCAACGGCCACGCGACGGTCAGCGTGGAACTGCCCGACAACCTCACCACCTGGCAGATGGGCGCCCGCGGCGTCACCGCCGAAACGCTGGTGGGCCAGGCGGACGTGGACGTCATCAGCACCAAGGACCTGCTCGTGCGCCCGGTGGCCCCGCGCTTCTTCGTCATCGGCGACCAGGCCGAACTGGCGGCGGTGGTCCACAACAACACCAGCCAGCCGCTGGAGGTGGAGGTCGCGTTCGAGGCAGAGGGGCTGCGAATCAGCAAATTGGCGAATCAGCAAATCAGCATCCCTGCGAATGACAACGTGAAAGTGACGTGGCAGGTGACTGTGGAGGATAGGCCGGAGGTGACGCTGCGCTTCGGGGCCAGGGGTGGGCAGCTTGCCGATGCCGTCGAGATCACCCTCCCCGTCTACCACTACAGCACGCCCGAAGTGGTCGCTACCGCCGGGGTGTTCGAGGCCGACGGGCAGCGGCTGGAGGCGGTCGTCCTGCCCCCCAGTTACGACCCCACGCAGGGAGAACTGACGGTGCAGGTGGACCCGTCGCTGGCAGCCGGCATGGTGGACGGGCTCACGTTCCTGGAGTATTACCCCTACGAGTGCACCGAGCAGACGGTGAGCCGCTTCCTGCCCAACGTGGTCACCTACCGTGCGTTCAAAGAGCTTGACCTTCCCGAAAGCGCGGGTGAGTACACCCGTGAGCTTTCGGGAAGGTTGCCGGGGCTGGTCAGCATAGGGCTGCAGCGGCTCTACAACCAACAGCACTATGACGGTGGCTGGGGCTGGTGGGTCCAGGACGAATCCAATCCCTACCTGAGCGCTTACGTCCTGCTCGGGCTGCTCGAGGCCCAGCGCGCCGACTTTGCGGTAGACGATGGGGTGATGGATCGGGCGGCGCAGTACCTGCGCGGAAGCCTGGCCCAGCCCCGCGACCTGCAGCAGAACTGGCAGGCCAACCGGCAGGCCTTTATCCTGTACGTGCTGGCCGAGGCCGGGAAGGGCGACCTGGGCCGCACGGTGTCGCTGTTCGAAAGGCGCAGCGTGCTGGACACCTTCGGCAAGGCCTACCTGGCAATGGCGCTGGCCCTGTTGGAGCCGGACAGCCCCATGCGGGTGGACACGCTACTGTCCAACATCACCGATGCCGCCATCGTCAGCGCCACCGGCGCGCACTGGGAGGAAGCGCAGGCTGACTATTACGCCATGAACACCGACGCCCGTTCGACCGCCATCGTGCTGGCGGCCCTGGCGCGGCTGGACCCCCAGAACGCCCTGGCTCCCAACGCCGTGCGCTGGCTGATGGCCGTGCGCAAAGTGGGCTACTGGGAGACCACGCAGGAGACCGCCTGGGCCATCATCGGGCTCACCGACTGGATGGTCGCTACCGGCGAACTGCAAGGGGCGTATGACTGGCACGTCGTCGTCAACGGCGATCTGTTGGGCGAGGGGAGCGTGGATCGCGAGAACGTGGACCAGGCGATCAAACTGCAGATCGAGGTCGCCCGCTTGTTGGGGGAGGAAGCCAACCGCGTGGTCATCGAGCGCTGGGCGCCCGCCGGGCAAACCGCGGGCAGCGGACGGCTGTACTATAGCCTGTACCTGCGCTACTTTAAGCCGGTCGAAGAGGTGACCGCCCTCAACCGGGGCATCATCGTCAGCCGCAGGTACACGCTGGCCGGCTGCGACCCGGAGAACGCGCTGGCCCCGAATGCCGTGCGCTGGCTCATGGTGGCCCGCAGGGATGGCTACTGGGAGACCACGCAGGAGACCGCCTGGGCCATCGTCGGTCTCACCGACTGGATGGTCGTCACCGGCGAGTTGGCGGGCGCGTACAACTGGCACGTGGTCGTCAACGGCGGCCTGCTGGGCGAGGGACAGGTGGACCGGGATAACGTCGACGAAACGGTCAAACTGCAGATCGAGGTGGCCCAACTCCTGGCCGACGAGGCGAACCGCATCGTCATCGAGCGCTGGCCGGCCGATGGGCGAACGGAGGGGACCGGCCGGCTGTACTATAGCATGTACCTGCGCTATTTCAAGCC
>DATKWP010000152.1:0-3409 GCA_035529535.1 Anaerolineae bacterium
GGTTTCGACCTGGTGCACCTGACGGCGGGGCGCGGGGAACTGGAGGCGATGGACGGACTGGACGCGCTGGTGGCCCGGCAACTGCTGGCGGAGGAAGCGCCAGGCTACCGGTTTCAGCACGATCTCATCCGGCGGGCGACGGAGGCCGGACTGAGCCCGGTGCGGCGGCAGTTGCTGCACCGGCGGGCTGGCCGGGCGCTGGAGCAACTTAGTCCGGACGCAGTGGCCGCCCTGGCCCACCATTTCGACGAAGGCGGCGTGGCGAAGAAGGCCCTGCATTACCACGACCTGGCAGCGCAGCGGGCCGAGGCGCTGTTCGCCTGGGAGGAAGCGGAGAAACACCAAAGCCGAATGCTGGAACTGTTGGAGCTGCTCGACCCCGGCTGCAGGCAACCAGACTGTCTGGCGCAGCGAGGGCAGTTGCTGGCCGCCCGCGCCCATCAGCGCTACCTTCAGGGCCGGCTGGCCGAACGGGACGCCGATCTGACCGCCCTAGAGTCCCTCGCCGAGACTAGTAGCGATGAGCCTATACGCCTACTGGCGTTGGTACACCGGGTGCGGTACTTGAACCTGGACGCCCAGTACGAGAAGGCTATCGTCGCCGCCGAGAAGGGGTTAGTGCTAGCCAAGCGCCTGAATGATGCCCCCACGCACTGTCGTCTTCTGGCCCAGATCGGCTTTGCCTACTATTTTCTGGGCCGGCCACAGCCCGCGCTGACAGCTCTCGAATCCGCGCTGACAATGACCGGTGAAGAGACCACCCCGGAGCCCCGAGGCCGTATCACCCACATTCTGGGCTACGTCTACTTTCACCTGGGAGACTATGCCCGCTCCCTGGCCTGCCAGCAGGAGGCTTACACCTGCCATCAACAGGTGGGCGACCATAATCGTGTGGCTTGGGATGGTCTAGACATCGCGGCCGTGTACCTGGAGACGGGCCACTTTGCCGAGGCCAAGCAATACCTGGACGAACACCTGGCACTGGCACGCCGGATCGGCGCACGGCCGGCTGAGGCGTACGGCGTAACGCTTCTGGGCTGCTGGGGACTGCACCGGGGTGACTATGTAGCCTCAGCCGATTGCTTTCAGCAGGCCCTCTCCTTGCAGGAAGAGCTGCACAGCGAGCACGGCCGTGTGGCGGCCGAACTGGGGATGGGTCTGGCCTCTTATCATCTGGCCGACCTGGCCGGAGCCAGGCATTGGCTGGAGTGTGCTGCCAAACGGGGGCGCTCCATCGGCCATCGTCGCCGCCTGGTCGAGGTGCTCGTCGGGCTGGGACTGGTAGAGATCGCAGCCGGTCGCCCATCCATCGCACGTCGTTGTCTGACCGAAGCGGTGACCATAGGTCGGGAGAGCAAGTGCCAGGAGGGCCTGGCAGCCGGCTTGGCCGCCCTGGCCTGCGCCGAACGGCATCTGGGCAATCCTGCTGGGGCGCTGGCCTGTGCCGCCGAAGCAGTGCGGGTCGCCCGAGAGATCACCCTCCCGACCTGCGAGATGTGGGGCGAGATGGAGGTTGGCATGGCCCTGTGGGCTCAAGGGGAGTTCGGGGCAGCCCTGGAGCACACGGAGCGGGCCGTCGCCCTGATACCGCGCGCCCACGAGGGCTGGATCGGCACCGAGGAAGTACACCGTGCCCACGCCCGCGTCCTACGTGCGCTGGGCCACGCCAAGGGGATTGACGAGCAGATCCGGCAGGCCGAGGAGATCATCGAAAGCAAAGCCGCCCACATCCGTGACCCCGAGCTGCGCCAGCGCTACCGCCAACTCGCCCACTCGCTGGCTCGCTGAACCCCTCGATTTGTAGTCATTTTGTAGCCACCTCTGTGCTATACTATGCGGGTGAGTACACCCGATACTCAGCAACGAGTGGCCGTTTTCGTTTGGACCTCAACCAGCCAAAAGGGGGTGCCCGTGGCTCCACCTATCGAGTATGCGTCCTTCCTGGTCCGGCTGTGGCGGGAGGCCAGCGCGGGTGGGTACACCCGTGAGACTGAGGCCACCGCGCCGGTCGCCGACTGGCACAGCGAGATCGAGCACATCCAAAGCGGCCGGCGCTGGAGCTTTGGCAACATGGACGCGCTGCTGGGCTTCCTGCGCCAGCAGGCGGAGGACCCGCACGCGCTACAGACCTTACAGAACGAGTGAGCGGTCCGCCGACGGGCGTGCTTACTGGCGCTGCGCAACGGTTGACAGCAGGTGAGTACATCCGACGGAGGAACAAGGGAGAGAATCTGAACTTCACATTTGAAAGGAGAGCACAATGTTCACGAAGAGAGCACTGTCCATCGTTCTACTCGCCAGCATCGTGATGCTGGCAACGGGAGTTAGACTTGTGCGGGCGCTACCCTTGATCCAGGAGCCTGACCCACAGGCAGAGGCCACGCTGGGCGGCGATGGAGGACTGGCGACGCCTATTCCGGTCCCTCCGAAAGGATGGGTAACCGAACAAGAGAATGTGGGCCAAGGTCTGGCCGCAGCGCTGGCCCCGCCGCTTGGCTCATTCCTTGACATCTGGGTGGACGATGTGGACAACTACAACCCGGCTGTAGCCTACAACAGCCGGCACGACGAATACCTGGTGGTGTGGGAGAACGATCGGGGTGCGACGCGCGACATCTACGCCCGGCGCGTGGCTGGTAATGGGACCTTGAAAAGCTCGTTCACTATAGTGTCGAACGCGAACAAGTGGAACTATTTGCCGGACGTGGCCTATAATCCGGTACGAGACGAGTACCTGGTTGTTTACACCTATCAAGTCAACACCAGCGATTACGACATCTATGCCAGGCGCGTCAAGTGGGATGGAAGTTGGATGAGTGCCGAGATCTCGGTCAATCTAGATGCAGCCAAGCAATGGTATCCCGCCGTCGCCTACAACAGCCAGAACGACGAATACCTGGTGGTATACGAGAATTACTGGTCAGGCGGCCTGCGCGACATTGCCGCCCAGCGGATAGATGCCGACGGGACGTTATTGAGCTGGCGCAACATCGCCACAGTGCCAAACACTGTACGCCGTCTGCCGGACGTGGCCTACAATGCCACGCGCAACGAGTACCTGATCGCATATACCTATCAGCACAACCCTACCGACGGCGACATCTACGGCAAAGTCGCTTCCGCTAACCTGGGCACGCTCGGCAGCGAGATGCACATCATAGATAACGCGTTCAACCAGGATGGGGTCGCACTGGCCGCCGGCCCGAACGAATACCTGGCCGTCTGGGAAGACGGGCCGAGCAGTACCCACCGCACCGTATATGGCCGCCGGGTCAGCGGGGCAGGCGCGTTGCAGCCCGATTTCGCTATCGTCGATCACTTCAATCAGGCGTGTGTTGAAGTAGCGGCAGGATATGGCCCCATCTACGGCTATCTCGTCGCCTGGCGCTTTATTGGCTCCTCCTCGCAC
>DATKWP010000153.1:0-3312 GCA_035529535.1 Anaerolineae bacterium
CGCGATGGGCGTCCGCGCCTCAACGCCGAAGGGGCGCAGGTCGGCCGGTGGCGCACGATGGTCGAGGCCGTGGATGCGCACACGGTCGGGTTGGGCGGTGACAGCCTGGTCTCTCTGGACGGCGATGGCCTGCCGGCGATCGGTCCCCGGCGAGTGGTGCCGTTGTGCCTGCTGGCTGACCAGTTCCCCCAGGTGGTGGACGAACTGCAGCGCCAGGTGGGGGTGCGCCGGTGGGCCGGCCTGGCGGCCCAGTTCGTCCTGGCCCAGCCACGCACGGCCCATGGGCTTTCCGAGTCCGACCAGGCGCTGCTCCAGGTCCTGGGCACCGGCCCTCAGTCGTTGATGGGGCTGGCCGAGCGCTTGCGCTACGGGTCGCTCGTGTTGCGACAACTCGAAAGCCTGGAGGCTCGCCGGCTGGTGCTGCGGGCCGGCTTTACGCCTACCGACGCCCTGCACGCCCTGGGCCGCTTCGAGCGCTGGAACGCCGAAGCGTCGCGCATCGGCGCTGAACTCCTGGCCAGCCAGTTGGACCTTGCGCCCGAGACCTTCTGCGAACGGGTGGTCGCGGACGTTTCGAGCCGGGTGACCACGGCGCTGGTCAGCAAGTTGCTGAGCGACGAAGTCGCAGCGCCGGGGGGTGCCAGCGCGCCGGGGAATACCGGCGTGCCTGACTGGGAGCGGGAGCCTGCGGCGGCCGCCTTCCTGGCGCGCGCCCTGGGCAACGTGCCCACTTCGGACCTGGATTGCCGGTTGGCGTTGCGCCATCCCGTGATCGCCATCGGTGCGCCGGTCGAGGCGTACATGCCGCGCGTGGCCGAGCAATTGAGCACCGAGCTGATCATCCCTCCCCACGCCGACGTGGCGAACGCCGTGGGCGCGGTGGCGGGCAGCGTGGTGCTCAAACTGCAGGCCACCATCCGCCCGCTGGATGGCGATCAACGCTTCCGTCTCCATCTGCCAGACAGCGTGCTCGATTTCGGTGCCGTCGAAGAGGGCGTGGCGTACGCCCGCCGGGTGGTGCCGGACCAACTGAGGGCGCTGGCCCGCCAGGCGGGTGCCGGGCAGGTCGAGTTGCAGGTGAGCCGTGAGGATCGAAACGTGGCGGTCCGGGCGGAGTGGGGACAGCCGATCTACCTGGGCACACTATTGACGTTCACAGCGGTCGGACGACCCGGGCCTTGCGCAAGTGCGTAGGTCTGGTATTATAATCGAACACACAATTCTAAGGAGGCTAGAACATGTCGGACATTTTGCAGCAAATTGCTTCGAATCTGTATTCCGGAGCGGACAAGGCGGTCGCCGGATTGGTCCAGCAGGCGCTGGACCAGGGGCTGGCTCCCGCGGAGGTTCTGAGTGGGGGGTTGATCGCCGGTATGGACGAGGTGGGCAAGGACTTTAAAGCGGGCGTACTCTACGTGCCCGAGGTGCTCATCGCGGCCCGTGCCATGCACGCGGGGATGGGAGTCCTGCGGCCGCTGCTGGCCGCCGGCGACGTGCCCACCGCTGGCAAGTGCATCATCGGCACGGTAGAAGGTGATCTGCACGACATCGGCAAGAACCTGGTCAGGATGATGATGGAGGGGGCCGGCTTTGAGATGGTGGACCTGGGGACCGACGTCAAGCCCGCCGCCTTCGTGGCTGCCGTGCGCGAGCACAAGCCCACGATCGTGGGGATGAGCGCGCTGCTGACCACCACTATGGTCAGGATGAAGACCATAGTCGAGGCGCTGGAAGAGGCCGGGCTGCGCCATTCGGTCAAGATCATGGTCGGCGGCGCGCCGTTGACGGCCGCCTTCGCCAGGGAGATCGGGGCCGATGGCTACGCGCCCGATGCGGCCAGCGCCGTGGACGTCGCCCGCGGCTTCGCCGGGTAGTATGACAGAACAGATCCCTATAGCGACTTTGCATCCAGTGATGCGGATGCTGTCTGACGAGCAGATTCAAGCGCTTCATTGCACCAGCCTGGACATCCTGTCCCGGACGGGCATCGTCATGAAGAGCGAGAAGGCCCGCCAGTTGCTCCTCGACGCCGGGGCGTGGGAATCAGACGGCCGGATCAAAATCCCCGACCACCTGGTGATGGACGCCATCGCCTCCGCCCCGGCGCGTATCCCCATGTACAACCGCCTGGGCCAGTTGACCATGCCCCTGGAAGCGGGCAAGGTCTTCTTCGGCTCGGGCTCCGACTGCATCTTCACCATAGACGTGGAGACGGGAGAGCGGCGCCAGGCCACGGCCGAGGACGTGCAGCGCTTCGCCCACCTGGGCGATGGCCTGGCCCAGATTGACTTTACCATGTCCATGGGCAACCCTTGCGACGTGCCGCCGCTCGACACCTACGTTCACGAGTTTATCGGCATGCTCCGCGGCTCGGTCAAGCCCACCTGCTACACGGCTCACAACTGGGAGGACATGGAGGACATCTACCGCATCGCCTGTGCGGTCGCCGGGGGGGAGCGCCAGTTGCGCGAGAAACCCTTCCTCATGCTCTACGCCGAGTCCATCTCGCCACTCTTGTATCCCGAGGAGTCGGTGGACAAGTTGCTCTTCTGCGCCGAGAAGGGGTTGCCGGTCACCTATCCGCCGTCGCCGAACACCGGCGGCGGCGGGCCGATCACGCTGGCCGGGGCGTTGGCGCTGGGCAACGCGGAATGCCTGGTGGGACTCTTGCTCACCCAGTTGGTGCGGCGGGGCACCCCCTTTCTGTACGGCATGAACACCGCCGCGCTGGACATGAAGTCGGCCATCGTCAGTTACGGCGCTCCCGAGTGGCCCACCGGTATGGCCGCCTGGACCGACCTGGCTCGCTACTACGGCCTGCCGGTGTGGGGGGCGGCCGGCGCCACCGACAGCAAGGTGGTGGACGCCCAGGCCGGCATCGAGGCCACGGTGACCGTCATGGCCGCCTTCCTCTCCCGCTGCAACCTGGTCCACGACGTGGGGTACATCGAATACGGTTCCACCTCCTCGATGGAGATGCTGGTCGTGTGCGATGAGGTCATCCGCGACGTGCGCTTCATCGTGGACGGCGTGGAGGTCAGCGAGCGGACGCTGGCCCGCGAACCGATCCACCGCGCCCAGCCGGGCGGCGGCTTCCTGGCCGACGATCACACGCTGGACAACTGGAAGTGGGCGCAATGGCGGCCGGCGTTGCTGGATCGTACGCGCTACGACCGCTGGGTGGAGATGGGCAGCAAGGACATCTGCGCCCGGGCCAACGAGCGCGCCCGCCAGGTCCTGGCCGACCACCAGGTGCCGCCCCTGCCGGAGGAGGCCGAAGAGGTCATTGCGCAGGTATTGAAGGCGCGAGAG
>DATKWP010000154.1:0-4614 GCA_035529535.1 Anaerolineae bacterium
GAAGGTTCTGTTCTTGACGCCGCAGGTGCCGTATCCACCCCAGAAGGGCACGGCACTGCGTAATTGGGGGCTCATCTCCGGCCTGGCCGCACGGCACGAGGTCGCCGTCCTCTCGTTTCTGGCTCTTGACCAGGCCCCGGAGCCGGCCGCGCCGCTGAAGGCCGTCTGCCGCATCGAGACCGTCCCATCCCCGGTGCGCACACTCCGCCACCGGCTGCGCGACATGCTCGTCACCCCCCGGCCAGACATGGCGCTGCGCCTGGCGTCGGCATCGTATGCACAAAGGCTGGCGGGCTGGCTGGCGCGGGAGCCTTTCGACGTCGTGCAGGTCGCGGGAATCGAGATGGCCCCCTATCTCGACGTCGTCCAGGCCCACCCAGCACCGGCACTTCCAGGCTGGTGCCAGCCGCGCCCCCTCGTCGTGTTCGATGACCACAACTGCGAGTACCTGCTGCAAAAGCGGGCGTTCCTCACCGACCTGGCCGCCCCGGCCCGTTGGCCGGGCGCTGCCTACTCCTTCGTCCAGTGGCGGCGGCTGCGGCGCTACGAAGCGCTCGTCTGTCGCCGTGCTGACCGCGTCCTGGCAGTCTCCGAGGCGGACGCTGCCGCGCTCCAGTCCCTGGTGCCCGGCCTCCAAGTCGCCGTTGTCCCCAACGGCATAGACACCCAGGCCTACTCCAACTTCCACCCTCCACCCTCCACCCTCCAACCTCCAACCTCCAACACTCTCGTTTTCACGGGAACCATGGACTTCCGCCCCAACGTGGACGCGGTGCTGTGGTTTGCGCGCCACGTGCTGCCCCGAGTGCGAACCGAGGTGCCGGACGTACGCCTCTTCGTCGTCGGGCAGCGGCCTCACCGGCGGCTGGATGTACTGCGGCGTGACCCGGCGGTGGTGCTCACGGGCTGGGTGGAGGACGTGCGCCCGTACATCGCCCAGGCCGCTGTCTGCGTCGCGCCGCTGCGGATCGGGGGTGGCACGCGCCTCAAACTGTTGGAGGCCATGGCGATGGGCAGGCCGGTCGTCGCCACCCGCCTGGGCGCGGAAGGGTACCCGCTGGCGGATGGGCGCGAATTGCTGCTGGCCGACACGCCCGCCGATTTTGCCGCTCGCGTGGTCGCGCTTCTGCGCTCCCCCGAGCGGGGAGCCGCACTGGGCCGCACCGCCCGCGCCTTCGTGCAAGAGCGCTACGACTGGCAGGTCATCGTCCCTCGCTTGGAGGCCGCTTATGCCCGCTGCGATTGACGTAGCCATACCCCGCGAGTGCATCTATTGATCATTTGCTTATTTCTGCCGAGGTGATCCATGAACCCTTTCGACTACGCCCGTGCCAATCAGAGCCGCTTTCTCGCCGAACTCCTGGACTTGCTCCGCATCCCCAGCATCAGCACGCAGCCCGAGCACCGGCCCGACGTCGAGCGCGCGGCTGCCTGGCTGCGTGACCAACTCCTCGCCGCCGGCTTTCCCCGCGCTGACGTCCTGCCCACCTCCGGCCATCCCGTCGTCTACGCTGAGTGGCTCCCTGCCGGCCCGCACGTCCCCACCATCCTCATCTACGGCCACTATGACGTCCAGCCCCCCGACCCGCTCGACGAGTGGCGTACCCCGCCCTTCGAGCCGACCATCGTCGGCGACGACCTCTTCGCCCGCGGCGCCTCCGACGACAAGGGGCAGTTGTACACCCACCTCAAAGCCATCGAAGCGTTCCAGGCGACCGCGGGTACACCCCCCGTCAACGTCAAGTGCATCTTCGAGGGCGAAGAAGAAATCGGCAGCCCCAACCTGGAGCCCTTCGTCCGCCAGCACGCCGAGCTCCTCGCCGCCGACGTGGCCGTCATCTCCGACGCAGACATCCTGAGCAAAGACTTGCCCTCCATCGTCTACGCCCTGCGTGGTATGGCCTACGTCGAGGTCGAAGTGACCGGCCCCGACCACGACCTGCACTCCGGTATCTACGGGGGGGCTGTGCTCAATCCCAACAACGCGCTCTGCGCGATGATCGCCAGGCTGCACGACACGCCTGGTCACGTTGCGATCCCCGGCTTCTACGACCAGGTGCGGGACCTGGACCCCGACGAGCGCGCCGAACTGGCCAGGATCCCCTTCGACCGTGCTGCCTGGCTCCGCGAAGCGGGCGTCGAGACCGACTGGGGTGAGCCGGATACCACCATCGTCGAGCGCACCACGGCGCGTCCCACGCTCGACGTCAATGGCATCTGGGGTGGCTACACCCAGCCCGGCGCCAAGACGGTGCTGCCCGGCAGGGCCTGCGCCAAGATCTCCATGCGCCTGGTGCCGGACCAGGAACCGGCCCAGATTGTCCAACTGTTGCGCGATTACCTGGCTCAGATCGCGCCCCCCGCCGTCACCGTCCAGGTACGCGACCTGCACAGTGGCAGACCTGCCATCGTCCGCCGCGACAGCCCGGCCATGCAGGCCGCGCGCCGCGCCTACGCCGCGGTCTTCGGCCAGGAACCGGTCTTCGTCCGCTCGGGCGGTTCGATCCCGGTCGTCGCCACCTTCCAACAAGTCCTGGGCATCGAGACGATCCTGATGGGTTTCGGCCTGCCCGACGACCGGCTCCACTCTCCCAACGAAAAGTTCCACCTCCCCAACTTTTACAAAGGCATCGAAACCCTCATCCACTTCCTGCGCCTCTTGAGCGTCTGAGGAGAAACCGGGTTTTTTAGAAAAACCCGGTTTCTATCCTTGTCTTGCCACAATCCCTAATCAGTGGTATGCTTCTCCAATAGCGCTACCGCTCTACAACTTCGTCCATTCACCAATCTCCAATCTCCAGTCCCCAATCTCCAAGAGTAGGAGGTTGAATGTGAGAGGAGGTGCCCCTTGCAGATCTCGGACGTCGAAGTTGTTCCGGTGGAACTGAGCCTGCGGCTGCCCTATCGGACGGCCTACCATCCCGAAATAGACCGCGTGGCCGTCGTCTTCGTGCACGTCACCACGCGTCAGGGACAGGCCGCCTGGGGTTGCGCCGCCTTTGATCCTGCCCTCACCGGCGAGACGCTGGACGATGTCCTCCATGCCTGCCGGGCCTGCGCCGACCGTGCCCGTGACCTGAACCCGCTGAACACCGAGTACGCACTGGACGAACTGGCCCTGCTCACCCCAGGTACCCCCTCGGCCTTGTGTGCGTTCGATTTGGCGTTCCACGATCTCCTGGGATTGGCTGCCGGCATGCCCCTCTATCGCCTCCTGGGTGGCTACCGCCACCGCATCCAGACCTCCGTCACTATCAGCATCGCGACGGTCGAGGAGACCGTCGCCCTGGCCCGCGACCGTGCCCGCCAGGGGTTCCGCATCCTGAAGGTCAAGGGCGGGCTCGACCCCGACGAAGACGTCCGCCGGGTGCGGGCGATCCACGCTGCCCTGCCCCACCTCACGATCCGCCTGGACGCCGACCAGGGCTATACCGTCGCACAGGCGCTGGACGTGGCTCGTGCGTTGGAGGGGCAACTGGAGATGCTAGAGCAGCCCACGCCCGCGGCCGACCTGGACGCCCTGCAGCAGGTCACCTGGCACAGCCCGGTGCCGATCCTGGCCGACGAGAGCGTGACGGGACCTTCCTCGGCCCTGGAGGTTGCCGCCCGGCGCGCCGCGGCTGGGATGAGCGTCAAACTCGCCACCTGTGGAGGGCTGCGCTGTGCGCGCCAGGTGGACACGATTGCCCGTGCGGCCCGCATGGCCACCATGGTCAGTTGTGTTAATGAGCCAGCACTGCTCACCTCCGCCGGATTGGCCTTCGCCCTCAGCAGCCCCAACGTCCGCTACGGCGACCTCGACGGCCACTTTGACCTGGTGGGCGATCCGAGCGTGCCCGGCTTCCTTCTGCAGGAGGGGTGGCTGATCGCCACCGACACCCCTGGCCTGGGGTGCAGTGTTACCCTGTGACGCTGTCACGGCAAAGAGGAGCCAGACACCATGCCATCCATCCAGATTCAGCCTGTCACCACCAAGCACGACCTGCGTGCCTTCGTCACGTTCCCCTGGCGTGTGTACCGGCACGACCACAATTGGGTGCCCCCACTGATCTCCGATCGGCTCGCATACCTGGAGCCGACCCGCGGTCCCTTCTATGAGCACGCCGACGTGGCGCTCTTCCTGGCCCGGCGTGGTCGAGAGATGGTCGGTACCATTGCTGCCTTCGTAGACCACTAACGGGCCGAGCACCTGGGCCGGCGGGAAGGTGGCTTTGGGTTCTTCGAGGTGATCGAAGATTACGCCATCGCCGAAGGGTTGCTGAATGCCGTGAGGGACTGGCTGTGCGCCCGTGACATCCCTACACTGCGTGGCCCGACCAATTTTGGTGATTTTGACTGCCCGGGTGTGTTGATTGAGGGGATGGACTGCCCGCCGGTGATGCTCGAAGCGCATACCCCGCCCTACTATAAAGACTTTCTGGAACGGTACGGCATGGAAAAAGAACAGGATTTTTTCGCCTGGCGAGCCTTCCGCTCGCAGATCGGCGAGGAACTCAAGAACCTCCCGCCCGAACTTGTGCGCGTCGCTGACTTTGCGCGCCAGACGGCCAACGTCACCATCCGCAAGGCGAGATTAGAGGCCTGGGACCAGGAAATCGCCACCGCCCATGACCT
>DATKWP010000155.1:0-3122 GCA_035529535.1 Anaerolineae bacterium
AGGGAAGCCCCTGAACGATCACCTTTTCCATCAGTATATGCGGTTTGCGCGCGAACTCGACCTGCCGGTGCAATTGCATACCGGGCACATGGCGGGGGTGCGCAATCGGGTGGACAAGACCAACGCCGCCTATCTGGCCTCGGTGTTGGAGTTGCACCGGGACGTGCGTTTCGACCTCTTTCACGGCAACTGGCCGTACCTGGGGGACCTGCTCTTCCTGGGCAAGAATTACCCCAACGTGGCGCTCGACTGCTGCTGGTTACACATCATTGATCCCGATTTTGCCTCCGAGTTGTTGGAGCGGTCGGTGCTGACGTTGCCGCACACCAAGGTGCACGGCTTCGGCGGCGATTACGGCGACGTGCCCGAGTTCGTGGCGGGGCACCTGAAGATCGCGCGCGAGAACATCGCGGGTACGCTGGCCCGCCTGGTCGAGCGGGGCTGGTTGGAGGAGGAAGAGGCCGTGCGACTGGCTGCCGATTGGCTGTTCAACAATCCCAACCGGTTCTTTAAACTGGGGTTCGGGGAGACGGATTGCGCATGAGTCGTACTGAACGTTTCTTCTGTCATTCCGAGCGCATACGGGTGTCCTCACCCGCGGAATCTCGTCCGCGACGCACGCTGGGCCGGGTGGAATGCGGGCTAGCGCTGGTGGTGCTCTTGTTCGTGGCGTTCGGTTTTCGCAGCGTGGGCCTCGACTGGGACGAGAGCGCACATCTTCACCCGGACGAGCGCCACCTGACGATGGTGGTGGGGGACATCAAGTCGCCCGACAGCCTGGCCCTGTTTCTTGATACGGCTCACTCGCCCCTTAGCCCCTATAATCGGGGGTACGGCAACTTTTTCTACGGGACCTTGCCGATTTTCCTGGTGCGCTACGCGGGAGAGTGGGCCGACACGGCCTGCGCGGAGGAGCCCTCGCCGCTGGCCCGGGCGGCAGTACGGCTGTTTCTGAACGCCGAAGGGCCTGCCCTGAGCGGAGCCGAAGGGGCGTGTACGCCGGGCATGTACACGGGCTATGGCGGCGTGCACCTGGTGGGCCGGATGCTGTCGGCGTTGGCCGACCTGGGGGGACTGGTCTTCCTGTTCTTCATCGGGCGGCGACTGTACGGTCCAGGTGTAGGGTTGCTGGCCGTCGCGTTGGGGGCGCTGGCGGTGTTGCCGATCCAGCAATCGCACTTTTTCGTCGTGGACAACTTTGCTCATTTCTTCGTCGTCGCGACGTTGTATTTCGCGGTGCGGGCGTCCCAGACCGGTGGGTGGGGCGCGTTCGCACTGGCGGGGCTGGCGAGTGGGCTGGCGGTGACGTGCAAGATGAGCACGTGGCCGGCGGCGCTGGTGGTGGGGCTGGCGGGGGTGGTGTGGTGGTGGAAAGGAATGCACCTTCCCGAAAGGTCCGAACTTTCGGGAAGGTATGAGGAAGGTGTTGGTCGCCGTTTGTCACTGATCCTGGGTCCCTGGTCACTGGTGCTCCGTTTTATACTGGCCGGGGTCGTGTTCCTGGTGGCGCTTCGGATGGGGCAGCCGTATGCGTTCCAGGGACCGGGGTTCTTTGGGGTGCGGCTCAATTCACAATGGCTCAGTGACATGGGCTTCATCCGCCGCCTGATGAGCGGGGAGGTGGATTCACCGCCCGGCCACCAGTGGACGGCGCGCACGCCCATCGTCTTCCCGTGGGTCAACATGGTGGTGTGGGGGCTGGGGCTCCCGCTGGGACTGGCGGCGTGGGCCGGGTGGGCCTTGGTCGGTGTGGAACTGCTGCGCGGACAGCGGCGACACCTGATCCCGTGGGCCTGGGGGACGGGCTTTTTCCTGTATCAGGCGACGCAGTGGGTCAAGTCTATGCGCTATATCTTGCCGGTGTACTATGTGTTCATCCTCTTCGCCGCCTATGCTCTCCTGCGGCTCATCCGGTGGGGCGTGACAACACGGATGCGCAGGATTGGCAGATTTCTCCGTCATTTGCCTTACGCCATTTGTCTGCTGACGTTGGCAGTAGTGCTGGCCGGCACTCTGTTCTGGGCGGTGGCTTTCACCCGCATCTATACGCGCACCACGACGCGCCTGGCTGCCTCGCGCTGGATTTATGCGAACGTCCCCGCCGGCGCGACGTTGCACTACCAGACGGGATCCGGCCCGGGGACGTTGCAGATCGCGGTGCCCGGCGGGTACGTGTACAGCGACGGCGCAGAGTTGCAGACTCCGTTCACGATGCCGGAGGACGGCCTGGCTACGGCGGTCACTTTCAACTACCTGGGGGATCCCCAGGGGGACGCGGAGGTGGAGGGGTTCCGCGTCGCGCTGAAGGCCAACCCGGGCGGAGGCGAGAGCCTGGGCGGAGCGATGGGCGAGTGGGCGATGCCCTCCCTGGCGATGCCAGCGGAGGCGATCGTATTGAGCGAGACGTCGGGGCGTGATGTGTCCGCGGATGGGTACATCCGGCGAGGGCAGGTGTACACCTTTGCGTTCAACGCGGTGCCATTGCAGGGGGGCCAGATCTACGTGCTCGCCTCCCAGTGTGCCAGCGGCTGCCCGGTGCAGGCAGATACCAGCGTCGTCGCTAACGAGCACTGGGACGATCCGCTCCCGCTACGCATTGAGGGGTACAATCCCTTCGGCGGGATGTATCGGGGCCTGACCAGCAGTTCCGATGGCCAGATGCAGAACTATAACGAGGACACCCCAGAGAAGCGGGCGCAGTTGTTCGCCTGGCTCGACGAGGCCGACTATATCTTCCTCTCCAGCAACCGGCTGTACGGCTCGATCGCCCGGCTGCCAGCCCGCTATCCGCTGACGACGGCCTACTACCGGGCGCTGTTCGCCGGCCAACTGGGCTTTGAACTGGCGGCGGACATTACCTCCTACCCGGCACTGGGCCCCTTCCAGTTCCCCGACCAGGAATGTCCCTACCCCCTTCCCTCCCTTCCCTCCTCTCCTTCCCCTCCCTCCCCTCCTTACCTCCACCAACGCGAGCCCATCCGCGTATCGTTCCCCCCGGCGGAGGAGGCGTTCAGCGTCTACGACCATCCGCGCGTGCTGATCTTCCGCAAGACGGCCGCCTACTCCCGCGAGCAGGTGGAGCAGGTGCTGGGCGGGATTGACCTGACGCGGGCGCTGCACGG
>DATKWP010000156.1:0-7784 GCA_035529535.1 Anaerolineae bacterium
CAACCTGCCACCGGTGACGGCGGAGGATCACGTGCGCGGGCCGGCCGGCGCGCCGATCACCCTGATCGAATATTCCGATTTTCAGTGACCGGGCTGTGCAGGGATCGAGTCCCTGCTGGCACTTCTGGAAGAAGTGCACGGAGACAATCTGCGGATCGTTTTTCGCCACTTTCCATTGAGTTCGATCCACGACAAGGCTGTGATCGCTGCTGAGGCAGCGGAGGCCGCCGCGGCGCAGGGCAAGTTTTGGGAGATGCACGACCTGCTCTTCCAACGGCAGCAGGAGTGGGGTGAGCTGCCTGCCGATCAAGTCCCCGCTGTCCTGGAAGGCTTCGCCCAGGAATTGGGACTGGACGTCGAGTCCTTCACCCAGGACCTCGACAACGGTACGTACAAGCAGAGAGTACAGGACAGTTACGACGAGGCCGGTACCTTGGGGCTACCGGGCACCCCTTCGTTCTTCGTCAATGGTCGCCTATACCCGTGGAATCTCTCCTACCAGGGCCTGGAGGCTTTCATCCAGTTGACGATGGTGGAACTACGCCAGTACGATACCCCTCCACCCCAGACGATTGACCCGGACAAGAAGTACACGGCCACCGTCCGCACGAGCAAGGGGGACATCGTCGTCGAACTCTTCGCCGACAAAGCCCCCACCAACGTCAATAGTTTCGTGTTCCTGGCGCGGGACAAGTGGTACGACGGGCAGGCCTTCTTCTACGTCAACCTGGACCTGGCCCTCCAGAGTGGGGATCCCACCAATACGGGCGTGGGGCTGCCTTACCCGGGCTATTACTGCGGCAGTGAGCTCAGCCCCGACCTGACGTTCGACCAGGCTGGCATGCTGGCGATGTTCGCCTCGGCACCTGATCGCAACGGCAGCCAGTTCTTCATCACCTACGTGCCCAAGCCGGACTTTAACGGCCAGTACACGATCATCGGTCGCGTCGTCGAAGGGCTGGACGTCGCCGAGAATCTCACGCCGACCCAGCCGGGCCCTGACCAGCCAGCGCCCGACGTGCTCCAGACGATTCTGATCGAGGAACGGTAGCCTGTAGCGGAGAGCATGGGGGATGCAACGCCGCGCTCTGTGGCTCATCGTCGGCATTGCAGGTGCTTCCCTGGGTGTGCTGGGTATCGGGGGCGGGCTGCTGGCGTTGGCGTTGATCCTCGTGGGCGGAGGTAACCCGGCCGCCACGGATACCCTGCCTGTGGCAGGCTTGCTGGGGTTGGGCCTCGGATTGGGCGTTCCGTTGGCCGTGCAGGGATGGGCGGGCTGGCTGGCACGGCCCTCGCGCCCGTTCCGGCTCTCCCACGGCGGGTGGATGTGGCTTGCCCTGGCGCTCTTGATCGGCCTGGGGACAGCGGTCAGCGTGTGGTCGCTGGCCCCAGGCCTCTTGCTGCCTCCTGTCCACGCCATCGTCATGGTTCTCCTGCCGCTGGTGGTACTCGGCCTGGTCGGGAAACCGCTACAGGGACGGGGAGGCTCCTGGCGCGAGGTCATCGCCGGCATGGCGGGCGGTGGCTACCTGGGCGTGGGAGGCTCTCTGCTCGCCGAAGGCCTGGTCGCGTTTGCCCTTGCCATCTGTGTGGCTACTGTGGTCGGAACGACGCCGGGCGGGCCGGAACGGATCACGTCGCTGTTGGGCAATCTGCAAGATCCGGCCTGGGTCGCGGACGTGGACAACGTGCTACGGCTGTTGCTCTCTCCGGCCATCGCCATCTCTGTGTTAGGGCTGTTCACGATTCCCGTTCCGCTGATCGAGGAGGCCCTCAAGACGTTGGCGGCCGGCGTGGTGGCCCGCTGGGTTCGTCCCCATCCGGCGCGCGCCTTTCTGTGGGGGGTGGCGGGTGGGGCCGGGTTCGCGCTGGCAGAGAACCTGTTCAATGGCGCATTGGGTGGGGCAGAAAGTTGGGGCCTGGGAGCGATCGCCCGCTTCGGTGCAACGGTCATGCACTGCTGCACCGGCGCTCTTGTCGGCTGGGGGTGGGGGCAGTGCTGGACCGCGCGACGCCCCCTACGCCTGCTGGGCTCTTACCTGTTAGCGGTGATCGTCCACGGCCTGTGGAATGCGGCTACCGTGAGTGCCGTGCTCTTGAGCGCCAGCACCTTGTCGCGTGGCGGGCATGGGGCCTGGTCTGCGCTGGCAGGCCTGGGGGCGCTAACCCTTCTGGGGCTGCTGGGAGCGTTAACCCTGGCGTTCATGGTGGCCCTGCCCTGGCTCGGGCGCCAGTTGGCAATCCAGGCTGGAGGGCTCCAATAGTGACGCCGGATGGTCTTACTCTTGTTCGGGACCCTGTTCTGCGGCTGCTGGATGCTGCGCCCGTTTGATGTGCCGGTAGACGTAATAGCCCAGGCCCCCCAGTAATACGATGGCGATGGGGATGTCGAAGGGGCGCATAACCTTGCGGATGAGTTCCCACTGGGAGCCGAACCAGTAACCGGCCGCCGCCAGCGCCCCGCACCATAAGAAGGACCCCACGAAGGTGAGCACGCTAAAGCGCAACAGAGGGACTCGAACGACCCCGGCCGGGAAGGAGATGAACGTGCGCACGATGGGCAGCAGGCGCGAGATAAAGGCAGCCCAGTCGCCCCAGCGCTGAAACCAGCGGTCCGCCTGTTCCAGGTCGTGCACCGTGACGAGGATGTAACGCCCATATTTCACCAGCAGAGGCCGGCCGCCATAGTAGCCCAGCACGTAGGAGGCGATGGACCCGAGCGTGCACCCGAGCGCGCCGTACACACCTCCTGCCAGGACCGCATGCCAGATACTGAGGCCGCGCGCTTGTACCAGCATCCAGCCGGCCAGTGGCATCGTCACTTCACTGGGGATGGGGATGTTGGCACTCTCCAGTGCCATGATCACGACCACGCCGGGCCAGTGGATCGCATGCAGGACCGTTTCCAGAAATGCAACGACAGCCTGTTCGATGGCTTCCACTTACCTGCAACCCCCTTCTTGTAGCGGATATAGGGTGAGATTATACCATCAGCGCAGAGAGGTGACAAGTGCTTGACAATTTGCACTATGTGTGGTACCCTCACATACATAAGCCTGGGAAATGTCACTCCAGGGGCAAACGTCAAGGAGGCAGCAATGGCAGAAAGGTCCCGTACCGAACGCCTGGCGAGGCGGCTACAGGAACTTCAGATGAATACGCCAGACGTCGAAGCGACGGCCGTTGTGAGCGTGGATGGACTGACAATGGCCTCTTCTCTCCCGGCAGGCATTGAGGAGGATCGGGTGTCCGCGATGTCTGCCGCAATGCTCTCTCTGGGCGAGCGTATCGCCAGCGAACTGGGGCGCGGTGTGCTCGACGAGGTGTACGTCAAGGGAGAGAGTGGGTACGTCGTGCTCCGTGCCGTTGGCGAAGAGGCTGTCCTGACCGTGCTGGCCCGCCAGCAGACCAAACTGGGCTTGCTCTTTCTGGATATGCGTCGTGCATCCGAAGACCTGGCGGTCATCCTGGCAGCGTAGTAGACAAAACACCAGAAGGAGGATGTAAAGTGGCGCGCATTCCACCGAGTGGTCTATACTATACCAACATGATCGTCCGCTATACCCTTGAGGCCATGGAAGAGATCATGGGCAAGAACGGCCTCAACGCCATCCTGAACCTTTCTGGCCTGTCCCACCTGATTGACAACTACCCGCCCGCCGACCTGAACAAAGGGTTCGAGTTTGCCGATTACTCGTCCCTGATGGGAGCGCTGGAGGAAATGTATGGGTCACGCGGAGGACGTGGGCTCCAGTTGCGCGCCGGGCGGGTCGGCTTTCTCCGCGGTGGGCAGAAGATGGGAGCGATGGTCGGCGTCGGTGACCTGGCCTTCAAGGTACTCCCGCTGGGTGCTAAACTCAAGGCCGGCCTCCCGGCCATGGCGATGGTTTTCAGCCAGTTCAGCGACCAGAAGAGTAGCGTCTCCGATCGCGGTGACCACTACCTGTACGTCATCAGCGCTTGCCCGGTCTGCTGGGGGCGCAAGGCCGACCGGCCGGTCTGTTTTGCGGCCAAGGGACTGCTCGAGGAAGGGTTGCACTGGGTCAGCAGCGGGCACAAGTTCCGCATAGATGAGACCGAGTGTATCGCCATGGGCGGGCAGTCCTGTTCGTTCGCGATCTACAAGGAGCCGATCGGGTAGGCGGTCCGGACGAGTCCATCGTACATACCCGTGAGGGTGGGAGTAGGAACGTGGCGCGAGTTCCTCATATCCTCGTCGTGGAGGACCAAACCAACACGGCCGACATGTTGACCTCCTACTTCAAGGCCCAGGGCTACGAAGTCACCTCGGTAGGATGGGGAAACGATGCGTTGGCCTTCGTCGAGCAGACGGTCCCTG
Organism: Anaerolineae bacterium; assembly: GCA_035529535.1. GTDB lineage: Bacteria > Chloroflexota > Anaerolineae > B4-G1 > B4-G1 > DATKWP01. Next base: position 4,340 of record DATKWP010000156.1, read on the forward strand.
ACCTCATCATGTTGGACATCCGTCTGCCGGACATTGATGGCTACGAGGTATGCCGTCGCCTGCGTGCCCATCGGCGCACCGAACACGTCCCGATCCTGTTTCTAACCGAGAGGCGGGAACGCGGAGACAGGCTCATGGGATTGGAACTGGGGGCGGTGGACTATGTCACCAAGCCCTTCGACGTCCAGGAACTGCGCCTCAGGGTGCGCAATGCGCTGCGCCGCTCCAGCCTGGACCGCCTCTCTCATCCCATCACCGGATTGCCGGCCGCCTCGCTGGCCGATGAGCGCCTGCGCGAACTGTTGACCGACTCTAACTGGGCCATCCTGTCGGTCGGTTTACAGGGCCTGAAAAAATTCGCCGAAGTGTATGGCTTTGTGACGAGAGACGACGTGGTGCGTGCGATAGCCCTGATGCTGAGGCACGTGGCCAGCGAGATCAACGAGCCGGATGCATTTGTGGGACACCTGGACGACGCCAGTTTCTTCATCGTCGTCCCGCCGGACAAGGTGCAGCAGGTGTCGCAGGCGGCCACCGCGCGGCTGAACGAAGCGGTGTCTTTCTTCTACCCTCGGGCGGACTGGGAAGCAGGTCAAACGAACTCCAAGGCCAAGTTGCCGCACCTAAATGTCACCATGGGCGTGCTGATGTTGTCGGCCGGCCCGTTTTCCAGCCTGGCGGATTTGAGGCGTACAATTGTTCAGTCTCGACGGCCAATCGAGCGCGCTGAATAGCAATTGAAGCTGACTGTCGTCATACCTACCTATAACGAGGCGGAAAACGTCGGGCCAATGGCCCAAGCGCTGTTTGACCTGGGCCTGCCTGACCTGGACGTCCTGATCGTGGACGATGAGTCGCCCGACGGCACCGGCCGTATCGCCGATGAGTTGGCCGCTCAGCACCCGGGCCGCTTGCACGTCTGCCATCGCGCCGGTCCCCGCGGCCTGGGACGGGCCTACCTGGACGGATTCCGCTGGGCCCTCGAGCACGGTGCCGACTCTATCGTCCAGATGGATTGCGATTTCTCTCATTCCCCCCGTTACATCCCCCAATTTCTGGACCACGTCCAGGACTATGACGTGGTCGTGGGCTCCCGTTACGTGGTGGGGGGCAAGACCGACGAGCGCTGGAGTTGGGGCCGCTGGCTACTTTCGTGGTGGGCGAACCGCGTCTACACCTACCTGATCCTGGGCTGCAGGGTCAAGGACGCCACCGCCGGGTTCAAGTGCTGGCGCCGCCAGACGCTGATGGGCCTTGGCCTGGGCCGCGTCCGCTCGCAGGGCTACGTCTTCCAGGTTGAGATGGCCTACGTGACCGAGCGGCTGGGGTATCGCGTGCTGGAGCTCCCGATCTATTTTGAGGACCGCCGTGTTGGGCATTCCAAGATGACCATGCCGGTCAAGATCGAGGCGGCGCTGCGGGTGTTGGAGGTGCGCTGGCGGCATCGCCACCTGCGGCCCCGTGACCGGTTGGCCGTATGATCCGCAAAACCCTGCCCGACCTGGGCATTCTCGCCCTGCTCTTGTTGTTGCCGCTCTTGTTGTTCGCGCCGGTGGTCCTGGGGCCCAGGACGCTGCTCCCGGCCGACATCCTCTTTCAATTCCAGCCGTACCGTGCGGCAGCCGCCGACCTGGGGGTGGCGGCTCCGCACAACCATCTGCTGGCCGACCTGATCCTGGAGAACTATGCCTGGAAGCACTTGCTGGTGGAGGCACTCCGCAGCCGGCAGTTGCCCCTCTGGGATCCCTACGTCTTCGCGGGCCATCCCTTCCTGGCGAACGGGCAGCATTCGGCGCTCTACCCGTTGAGCCTGGTCTTTTACGTGCTCCCGCTGTGGCGGGCGTACGGGGTCTTCGCCTGGCTGCAACTGGGCCTGGCCGGGACCTTCGCCTATCTCTTTGCCCGCGTGTTGGGCATCCGCCGGCTGGGTGGACTGATCGCCGGGATCACGTTCCAGTTCAGCGGCTTCATGGTCGCCTCGGTCGTGCACCTGATGATCATCGCGGGCGCCTCGTGGCTGCCGTTCATCCTGGCCATGGTGGAATTGGTCGTGCAACAGCGGCCGGCGCTGGGCCGGCGGCCGGCCCGGCTACCGTGGGTGCTCCTGGGCGCATTGGGCCTGGGCTGCCAGATGCTGGCCGGCCACGCCGAGAATACCTATCTCCTCCTGCTGGTGACGGGGGCGTATGCGGGATGGCGGCTGGTGTTCTCTGGTTTGAATAGAGGAGTAGATGAGGAAAGGAGGCACGAGGGGCAAGGTGTGCTTCGTCCTGTCCTGTATCTAGGGCTGATGCTGGTGCTGGGGCTGGCGCTGGGGGCGGTGCAGTTCATACCGTTGTACGAGGTGGTGGCAGGCAGTTTCCGCGGCGGCGAGGCCGCGGCCAGCCTGCAGCAGGTGCTGGGGTGGGCGTACCCATGGCGCAGGTTGATCGCCTTTGGCATCCCCAACTTTTTCGGCAACCCCGCCCACCACGGCTATTTCGACCTTTTCACCTGGCGTTGGACTCCGGCCCTGGCCTTCCCCGACGGGCAGTACGTGGAGTGGGGCATCAAGAACTACGTCGAGGGTGGGGCATACCTGGGGCTGCTGCCGTTGTTTCTGGCAGGGATTGCGGTTCTGGTGGGGCATCGGGACAGCAAATCAGCAAATCTCCAAATCTCCAAATCAGCAAATCAGCAAATCAGCGAATCAGGGGCCGGAGGTTTTCGCCGAGCGATAGGCAGGTTGGCTGAATGGTTCCAGCATCCATACATCCCATTCTTCACGTTGCTGAGCATTTTCTCGCTGGGCTGCATCTTTGGCACGCCGCTCTATGCCCTCGTCTACGCCCTGCCCTTGCTCAGGCAATCTCACTCCCCATTCCGCTGGATCTTCCCCCTCACCCTGTCCGTGGCCATCCTGGCCGGCTTCGGCGTGTCCGCCATCCGCAGTCCGCAATCCGCAATCCGCCATCCGCAATCCGCCATCCGCCATCCGCCATCCGCAATCCGCAGTCCGCAATCCGCAGTCCGCCATCCGCAATCCGCAATCTCCATTCTCCTCCTCAACGCGCCTTTCTCGCTCGTGACGGTGCTCGCTGCGCTGGCCTTCTGGGGCGGGGTGGCCACCCTGGCCGCCTTGCTCCTCAGCCGGGTCTTCTTCGTGCCGATTGAGCCGCTGGTGGCGCAGGTGTTCCAGTCGCTGGCCAAGGCTCCCGACGTTTTCCCCGACCATCGCGCGTTCTATTCGTACGAGTTCAAGTGGGTGGCCCTCTTCGGGCTATTGCTGACCGGCACCGGCATCGTCCTGCGCGTGAGCCGCTGCCCGATTTTCCTCCGCCGCCGGCCGGTGTGGGAATTCCTGGCGGTAGGGCTGCTGGTGCTGGATTTCGTCGCCTTCGGTGCGGGCTTCAATCCGGCCGTGGACCCGGCGCTTTTGAACTACACCCCGCCGGTGGTCGAGTTT
>DATKWP010000157.1:0-6392 GCA_035529535.1 Anaerolineae bacterium
GTGGCCCTGGAACAAAGCATTGCGCTCTCCCCCCACGCCACCTCTCACTGGCGTGCCGGCGACAGTTTCGAGGCCCGTTACGACCTGCGGCTCGACCCGGCCCTGCCGGCCGCCCGCTACGTGCTCGCGCTCAACGTCCTGACCCCCGACGGGCATCCGCTCTGGGGCGAAGATAAAGTACTGACTACCGTCGAGATTCTGCCCCGCGATCGGCGGTTCGACCTGCCGGCTGACGTCGCCTACCCGCTCGACCTGACGCTGGGTGCCGCCGTCTATCTGCGAGGTTTCGACGTCACTATTACTTCTGAAGGGGTCCTCCAACCCGGTGGCGCCCTGCCCGTGACCCTGTACTGGCAGGCCGGCGGCCCCGCCGACCTTGACTATACCATCTTCGTGCACCTGGTCGGACCGGATGGGCGCCTCCACGGCCAGGTAGACCAATTCCCCGGCGGTGGCAGCGCCCCCACGACCAGTTGGGCCCCCGGTCAGGTCATCGTGGACAGCATCGTCCTGCCGGTGGCGGCCGGTGCGCCGGCGGGTACCTACCACGTCGCCGTCGGCATGTACGACGCCGCCGGCGGTGACCGCCTGCCCATCGCCGATAGTTCCGGCCACCTCCTCCCCGACGACCAGGCCATCCTGCCGGTCGAAATCACCGTCGCCGGAGGCCCCCAATGACCAAACCATCAACCCCAACCTCCATTCTCCATTCTCCATTCTCCATTCTCCATTTCTCATTGTTAGTTGTCCTGCTATGCGCCGTCGCCATCGTCCCCTTACTCCGCAGCCAGACCCCCTGCACGCACGATGGCGCTCTTCATTACTACCGCGTCGCCGCGATGCGCCATGCGCTGCAGAACGGCATTCTTTTCACCCGCTACCTGCCCGACCTGGCCTTTGGCTATGGCTACCCGTTCTTCAACTACCGCGAACCGCTGTCGTATTACCTGCTCCTGGGGCTGCACCTGACCGGCCTGGCGCTGCCGGTGGCGCTCAACCTGGTTTACGTCCTGAGCATCGTGGGGTCTGCCCTCGCCGCCTACCTGTTGGCCCGCGACCTGTTTGGCCCGCTGGCGGGCGTCCTCGCCGCCATCGCCTACGCCTACGCTCCCTACCAGTTCCTCGACGCCCTCCTGCGCGCCAACATGCCCGAATCGGTCGCCCTGCCGCTCCTGCCGCTGGCCCTGTGGGCCTTCCGCCGCCTGGCGCTGACGGGCCGCCGGCGTTGGTTCCTGGCCAGCGTCGCCACCCTGACCGCGCTCTACCTGACCCACAACATCTCCAGCCTGCTGTTCACCCCCCTGCTCCTGGCTTACCTGGGGCTACTGTGGCTGGTTCACCGCCGGGGAGGCCATTGGGTAGTCACTGGCAGCGCCCTGGTCCTGGCGTTCGGACTGGCAGCCTTTTTCTGGGGGCCGGCGCTGCTGGAGCAAGACTACGTCCAACTCTTCATGTCCCGCGTCACCCGCAACAACGACTTTCACTACAACTTCGTGTCCCTGGCCGAAATCTTTGCCCCCCCCGCACCGGTAGACACCTCGCTGATGAACCCACCGATGCGCATCCACCTGGGTCTGGTACAGGCGATCTTGGCCGGGGTGGGGCTCATCGTGGGCCTCGTCCGCTGGCGCGACCGCGAGCAGCGGGCGACGCTTGTTTTCCTGGCGCTTGCCGCGGTCGCGATGCTCTGGATGAGCACCCGTGCCTCTCTCTGGCTGTGGGAGCGTCTCCCGCTCATCCCATTCGTCCAGTTTCCCTGGCGGCTAATCGGCCGCGCCGCCCTCCCCATCGCCATCCTGGCCAGTGCCACCGCGATTTCGGATTGCGGATTTCGGACTGCGGACCGCGGATTGCGGACTGCGGATTGTGCATCACAGACCACGGACCACGGACCACGCAACACATTTCACGCTTCACGCTTCACGTTTCACGTTTCACGCATTACGCATTACGCATCACGCATTACGCATTACCTCCTCATCTCCCTCCTCATCCTCTCCGCCCTCCCCTCCACCTACCCTCCCCACGGCTACTGCCCGAACGCCCCGCGCCCTACGATCCGCGACGTATTCGCCTACGAACACCGCTCCACACTGGTGGGCGTTGACCCGGAGGGCTCCTATTTTCCCGTCTGGGTCAAGCGCCGGCCCAGCGAGTCGCCCCTGGAGGAGCAGTACGCGATGGGTGGCCTGGTCACCCGCTTCGATGAGAGCGCCCTGCCGGCGGGAGCGTCCGTGGTCGAGGCCAGGTATGGCCCCAACCGGGCCGACCTGGTCGTCGAAACCCCGGCCCTCTTCCGCGCCCGCTACCTGGCCTTTTACTTCCCTGGCTGGCAGGTGCACATAGATGGGAAAGTAGTACAAGTGGCCGCCACCGACCCTGATGGGCTGATCACGTTCGAGGTGCCCGCCGGCCGCCACGCGATCGCCATCCACTTCGGCTCCACTCCAGTCCGCACCGCCTTCACCATCCTCTCCCTTCTCGCCCTCATTACCATCTTCATTATCACGCTGCGCTACCCCCCAATCCGCAATCCGCACTCCGCAATCCGCACTCCGCAATCCGCAATCACCGATCACTGGCCGCTGGCAGCCGTCGCTCTTCTCTTACTAATCTTCAAACTCGCCGTCGTGGACCGCCTCGAGACCCCCTTCCGCCGCCCCACCCTCCAGCCCGACGGCACACTGCCCGGCGTGCAGCACCCGTTGGACCAGCCCTACGCCGACGGACTGATGCTGATCGGGTACGATCAGGCGATCGGTTACGACCAGGAACGCGCGACCGTCCCCGCCGACGGCACCCTGCGCCTCGACCTGGTTTGGACCGCCTACGCTCCGCCCACGGCCCGTTACCAGAGCGTGCTCCACCTGGTTGGACTGGATGGGCTACGCTGGAGCCAGCCGGACTCCTTCCGGCCGCGCGGCTACGCCAACTACCCCCCCACCCCCACCTGGCGCCCAGGCCGTTACGCGCTCGACAGCCACGAGGTCGAACCGTTGCCCGGCACGCCGCCCGGCACGTATGCCGTCGTACTGACCACCTTCAACCGCGACACGCTGGCCCCGCTCTCCGTGCTGAACGAACAGGGCCAGCCCGCCGCGCCCAGCCTGACGTTGGGGCAGGTCACCCTGACCCGCCCTCGCCAGCCCGTGACACCCCCTGCCGACGGCAGGATTGACCTGCCCCTGGGTGATTTCACGCTGCTGACCGCCGATTTCGACCGCGCCCAGGCCGCCCCCGGCGACGCCGTCCACGCCACGCTGCTGTGGCGGGCCGAGAGCGATGGAGAGGCAAGCACGTGCAGCACCTGCACAGTGGCGCTCTTCCTGCTGGCCCCAGGAGGTTCTGCCGCCTCCACCTATCCCGTGCTGCCCGCCGCCGCCTGGCGCGCGGGCGACGTCCTGCGGAGCCAGCATCGCCTGACTCTCCCCGCCACCCTGGGAAGCGGTATTTACACGTGGACCATCGGGCTGGCCGCGTCGTCGGTTCGCCCTGTCGCCTCTCTTTGTATCGTTGCCCCCGCTCACGTCTTCACCCCCCCCTCGTTCCGGCAACCCGTGGGAGTGGTCCTGGGGGACCTGGCGACGCTGACCGGCTTCGACCTCGCTCCCTCAACCGGGGGAGAACCCATCATTCACCCAGGCGACGCCCTCACCGTCACCCTGATCTGGCGAGCGGAGGGGACGGCGGCCAGTTCCTACCACGTCTTCCTGCACCTGCTCGACCCCGAGGGGAAACTGGTCGCCCAATCCGACGGCGCGCCATCGAATTGGACGCGCCCCACCACCGGCTGGCTGCCCGGCGAATACGTCGTTGACACGCGCACCCTGGTCATCCCACCCGGTGCACCAGCGGGCGACTACACGCTCCAGGCTGGCTTGTATATCCCTGGCGGCAGGCGTCTCACCGCCTCAGATGGCGCTGATGCTGCTACCCTTGCGACCATCAAGGTAAACGCCCAATGACCCAGACTATCCCCAGAGTCCGGCACCAGATTTCCACGATCCTCATCGTTGCAGTGGCCTATGCCATCGTGGTCAGCCTGATGACCTGGCCTGCGCCGTTGCACCTTTCCCAGCGCCTGATCGGCAACAATATTGACAACTGGATCTTTTACTGGAACAACTGGTGGTTGGAGCGTGCCATTCGGGAAGGACACAGCTGGTTCTTCAGCCCTTACATTTTCTACCCCCAGGGAGCGTCTCTCGTCGCACATTCCAGTTCGCACGCCAACTCAATCCTGGCCTTCGTACTCAAGCCCCTGGTAGGACCAGTCGCTGCCTTCAACTTAACTTTCCTCCTCGGACTGTGGCTGAGCGCGGTGGGAATGTTCCTCCTGGCGTACGATATCACTCGCCATCGCCCTGCAGCATTCCTGGCTGGTTTCATATTCGCCTTTGCGCCCTATCACCTGACTCAGGCACTGGCTCACGCACATCTGGGCTCGATCCATTGGTGGCCCTTCTATGCTCTCTTTCTGGGTCGCGCGCTGCGTGAATATAGAATCAGCGATGCCCTGTTTGCCGGCCTGTTCGCAGCACTGACCCTCTGGTCCGGCCTTCAACTGGCACTGCTACTGGCTCTGTGGACCCTGGTTTACATGGGCTGGTTGTTCATAGCCACGAGGCCCACACCGTGGCGGGCGATTGGCATGGCCGGGGTTGCCGCGTTCAGCGCACTCCTTCTCAGCCTGCCCATCCTTGTGCCTGTCATCAAGAACTGGGGTGAGATCGGCCATGCCCAGACGCCACTGATCGAACAGACCACCAGACAGACAGACCTGCTGGCCTATTTCATCCCACCGACCTATAACACTCTCGTCGGCCCTCGATTGGCACGACTGTACGAGCGCTTCATCGCCAACCAGGCCCTTATGCCCTACCCAGGCTTCGCGGTGCTGGCGCTGACAGTAGTCGCGCTGCTCAGACAGCACAAACGAGCGCTGTTTTGGGGTCTGAGCGCCGGTCTGTGGACACTTCTGGCCGCCGGTACTGCTCTACGTATCAACGGCGTCCTGTACCCCCATATCCCACTACCCTACCGTCTTGTGGGTAACATCTTCCCTATTGTCGTCATTCGCACACCCGACCGCTTCAACCTGCTCGTGGTCTTCTCACTGTCAGTATTGGCAGGTATCGGCGCTGCGTGGCTGTACGCTCATCGCCGCCGATGGCTCCTGCCCCTGGCTCTGCTGGTGACCATCGAGTACTTGTGCGCTCCTCTGCCGATGTGGGACCTCCCCCCTGCCTCTCCGTTTTACGAACAGATGGCCCGCCAGGAGACCAAGTACGGCGTCGTAGACTACCCGATGGACTACGAACTGGCCAAACTGTGGCTCTACTATCAGACGTTGCACGGCCATCCACTCGTACAGGGCCATGTCTCGCGGTACACTGCGGCAGACTATGCTTTCATCCACTCACAGCCACTGCTAGACGCCCTGTACCAGGTAGCCCAACCTCCTCCCTATCTATCGCCTGCGGATGAGGCGGACACGCCACTTGAAACGGATACCTACGTTCAGGCCCTGGGACCGAGCCTGCGATCATTGAGCGATGCTGGTGTCCGCTATATCATAGTCCACAAACCCTACCTGGATGCGGGATCCGAGACTCACTTCTGGCACGTGTTTCCTGCCGTACCTGTATACGAAGACGTGTCGCTGGCAGCCTACGAGACCACCCGCCCATTTCCCGTCTACTACGATGGCTTTCCGACCTCACTTACCCCTGACACGGCCCTGGTCCGCTTCGATGTCCAACAAGACAGTAAAGGCACAGAATGGCAGTTCCAGGTGGTGGCGACTTCCCTCGTGTCACAGCCTGCTCCACTGGCTTGCCAGATTGAACTGATTGGTGAGAATGGGAGCGTACTGGAGTCGCCGGTTACTTTCTTCGCAGCCCTCTCAGGAGCGGAAGGTTGGGCAAGAGACGACCTGGAAATGGAAAAGGTCACAGTCCTGTTCCCTCAAGTACTGACGCCCGGAACATATCATTGGGCCCTGGCCTGCCCGGGAACCGAGCGCTACACGGTGCCGGAAACACTTGAAGTCTATCCCGACGGACACTTCACTTACCTGCGCCGCTCAGTAGATGTAGAGTACGGCGAGGACATCCAACTCGTGGGGTATCGCTGGCAGACAGCAGGAGCCAACCTGCAGGTAGCACTACTGTGGAAAGCGTTGGAACGACCCCGCGCCGACTATAAAGTCTTCGTCCACCTCCTGAACGCCGACGGCGAAATCGTGCAGCAACATGACGCCATGCCTTGTGGCTGGCAGTGCCCGACCAGTCAATGGCGAGCCAAAGATACTGTCCTGGACCAGGCGATCGTCCCTCTGTGGGGATTGCCTGCTGGAACATATCGCCTGGCTGTAGGGCTGTACACCCAGG